>JAFPKH010000103.1:0-8260 GCA_017424825.1 Treponema sp.
GGACTTATGCAACACAGGAGTGGGACGTAGGCAAAAAGTAAGGAGGGAGCCCTTGAGGGAGGTTACCTTGCTTTTTGCCGTCAACTGGGACCCGCTCATGTGTTGCATTTATCAATAGATTTCATGCCGAAGCCCTGTGCATTAAAGGGCTGAGACGACTTCTTCTATTATCCAGTCCGGTGTGCTTGCTCCGGCTGTCAGGGCGATTTTATCAAGCGCAAAAAAATCAGCGGGGATTTCGGACGGGGATTCTATCAATGCGGTTTTCGGGCAGATTTTACATGCTGTTTCAAAAAGGCGTGCCGTGTTCGCTGAGTTTTTACCGCCTATGACAAGTATTGCATCCGGTTTGCCTTTCAGTTCAAGCAGGGATTTTTGTCTTTCCATAGTTGCAGGGCAGATTGTATCAAAAATCTTAATGCCTCCGTTTTTTTTCCTGAGGATTTTTTTTATTTCCTCATACTCTTCAAGGCTGAAAGTGGTCTGAGCCAAAAGCATGGTCTTTTCATCGGGAACGATTGACCGGGCTTCTTCTACTGACTGGACGACCGTAAAAACGCCTCCGCAATCTTTTTCGAAATAGCCGTAAATTCCGGTGACTTCACCATGATTTTTATCACCTGCAATGATTACCGAATATCCTTTGCGGCTCCATTCATTCACAAGTTTTTGGCTTCGCATAACACGCGGACATGTCGCATCGATTATCACGGCGCCTTTTTCTTCAAGAGTTCTTACGACATGCGGAGAAGCACCATGCGCCCTTATAACGACCGGGCATCCTTCTTTTACGCCGGAAAAATCAGATTCAAGGACGCTGACTCCTTTTTTTTCAAGCGAGTCCATCAGCGCAGGATTATGAATCAACGGCCCCAGGGTGAACATCGGAAGACCTTTGTCCTTGTATTCAACAGCCATTTTTTCAGCGGCATCCACAGCCCTTCTTACGCCCATGCAAAATCCCATGACGCTTGCCCGTATAATTTCCATAAAATCTCCAAAAACGGCATCGGCACTGCTAAAAAAAATCCACCCCGCCAAAAGACAGGATGGATTTTCCAAAAACAAAACTAAATCAAACGGTTATTGCAGGTCCCTTTGACTTAATGCGTTTCTTTTCATTTTCCGGATTCCATTTGCGGCGTGTGAACGCTATGAAACCGGAGCTTATGAACATTGATGAATAACAGCCGGAAAGCAAACCTATCGTCAAAACGATTGCAAAGGTTCTGATTGATCCGGTCGTGAAAATCCACAATGAAAGTGAAGCGAACAATGTCGTTACGGTCGTGATTATTGAACGTGACAAAGTTTCGCTCAAAGACACGTTAAGAATATCCTTGAATGACTTTGTGTCAAGGTTCTTGATGTTGAATCTGAGGCGGTCAAGGATAACAACCGTTGCGTTGATTGAATAACCGAAGATCGTCAGGATTGCGGCGAGAGTCGTCGTTGAGAATTCAATCTGGAACCAAGAGATGAACGTAAACATGATGAGACAGTCGTGAATGAGTGCGACGATTGCTCCCAATGCGAAGTCCCATGCAAAACGGATCGTTGCATAAAGCCAAATCAAGAAAATCGTGAGTACTGCAAGCAGGATTGAGCGTCTGAGCAAAGTTGATGAGAACTGTGATCCTACGAAATCCTGGCGGACTACAGGAACGTTGTCAGCACCGAATTTTGCCTGGAGTGCAGAAAGAATGTTTGACTGAAGCTGCTGGCTTGTCTCTTCATTGTCCTTATCGACCTTTGCCCTGATCTGGAAACTGCGGTCAGCTTCCGTTCCCATTTCCTTTACTGAAACATCCAGTGCAGAAACTGCTTCACGGATTTCATCAACAGAAACAACATTGTCTGATGGGACATAAAGCTTGTAAGGTGCAGATGAAAGGCGTGCAGTTACCATTGAGTTTACGAAAATTCCATATGAATCTACAGAGCCGGAATTGAGGAGCTTTGCAGAAACGCCGGAAACAGTGTTCAATGCATTCACCATGTCGGAAAGAGTCGGATTCTGTCCGAAAGTAAAAGTCTTTGTTTCGCTGTCAGCACCAGCACCTGTAATGACAAGGCTGAGGCTTGAACTGTCAAGCTCCACGTTGATTGTTGAAGATCCGCTGTAAGTCACTTCAACGGCAGCCGGAGCAATTCTGACTTCTTCGACCAGACCAGGAACAAAATCAATGCTGAAATTTATTCCGCGGACGACGATTCCTACGATTCCCGCGATTATGATTGCGAGCGACAAAATAGCACAAGGGAGGAATGCCTTGTTGAATTTCAAATTTTTCTTCATTATTTTACCCCCCAGCCAATGCTGATTCCTTTGTGTTTGACGGTTTCAGTTCCGAAATCAAACATAAGGCGGGATACTACCAATGCCGTGAATACAGTTGAAACAACACCTATTGCCAAGCTGTATGCGAATCCCTGAATTGAACCGGAACCAAGCTGTGACATGAATGCCGCCGCAATGAAGGTCGTGATGTTTGAGTCAAGGATTGCCCAAAGAGCGTTTCCGAATCCGGAAGAAATAGAAGATGCCCTGTCTTTTCCAAGCCTTCTCTCTTCTTTGATACGCTCGAATATAATGACGTTTGCATCAACTGCCATACCGATCGTAAGGATCATACCGGCGATGGAAGGAAGAGTAATCGTCAAATTGAGTGCGCTCAGGATACTGAACATTATGTACAAGTTCAAAACCTGTGCCACACATGCGTTTATACCAGCCCCGTGATACCAAAGAAGCATGAAAAGCATGATGGCCGCAAGACCGATGGCAATAGCCATGACACCCTGCTTGATTGCCTTTTCTCCGAGAGATGCACCGATAACCTGCTGATTTTCAACCGTGAGAGGAACGTCAAGCCATGCAGTCTGGAGAACCTTCTGGAGATTCTGTGCTTCCTGCTGACCGAATCCTGTGATGGCAACGGCTCCTCCGGTGATTGCAGATCTGATGACGGCATTTGACTTTATGCGGTCATCGCTTACGATTGCAAGGCTCTTTCCTACGTTTGCAGAAGTGAATTCAGCAAAAATCTGTGCGCCTTCAGTATCAAGCTTGAAGCTTACCTGAGGCTTTCCGGTTATGTCTTCCGTTCCGACTTCGGCAGATTTGATGTGCTTTCCGTCAAGAATGATTTCTTTTTTGACCACAAGATAGCCTTCCCTCTGGTCAAGACCGTAATCATCAGTTGTGTAGAAACCAAGGACTTCACAATCTTCAGGGATAATAGAAGGATCTATAAGCTTTCCCTGGCTGTCGAAAGTGCTTGTTCTGTTTGAATTATAATATGAATCAAATGAATTGGTTGCATCTGTATCGACGAGACGGAAATTCAAGATTCCGCGTCCCATGATGATTGAGTTGATCTGGTCTGCTTCTGCGCTTCCAGGAATTTCGATATAAATGCGGTCATCACCCTGCTGGCGGATTGTCGGTGAGCTGAGTCCGAAACGGTCGATGCGGCTTGACAAAGTTTCGATTGCCTGAGCCATGGCGCTTGAACGCAATGTTTCTACACTGACTGCATTTCCGCTTTCTTTCTGTGACTCAACAACTGCATCCAAATCAGCTTTTACGATTACGTTCATACCACCGCTCAAGTCAAGACCGAGCTTTACGGAATTCTGATAGCATTTTTTATCGGCAAGAATCTTTTCGCGGTAACGGCCTTCAATCAGCTGGCGGAGTTCTTCTTCCGTTGAAAAAGAAGCGAGCGCATCACGGAGGGTCATTGGGTTCGGAACGGATTCTCCCATGAGCTTATAATTAGATTTGGCAGCCTTGAGCAACCATTTCTGATCTTCTGCAAGCACCTGTGAAGGATCAGCCTTTACGGCAGCCTTGAGAGCGGCGACATCATCAGATGCCTTTACGCTTGCATAATCCTTGATATTTTCCAGTGAGCTCAATGCAAGAGCCTGGTCTTCTTTTGGTGTCCACGCATACCATTTGAGGGACGGCCACAAGAATCCGAAGCAGATTGCAAGAACTGCCAGAATCAGAATGAAACGACTTTTTTTGTTCATTTACTTTGCCTCTGAATTCTCAGCCACCTGAGAATCATTATCCTTTATTTCTGCAGTGATTTTATCTTCCTTTGACTTCTTTCCGAAAAGTCCTTTCTTTTCTTCAGCCTTAGGTTCTTCTGCTGATGCAGGCTTATCGACCTCGACGCTTGCAATGGCAGTGCGGTTGAATTCAATCTTTGCACCGTCATCAACCTTTACGATGATCGTATTTTCTTTTGTAGAATATACGGTTCCGTGGATTCCGCCGATCGTAACGACCTTATCGCCCTTTTTGAGAGCGGCAATCATCTTCTGGGTCTCCTTCTGCTTTTTGTTCTGAGGACGAATCATAAAGAAATACATGATTACCAAAATCAAAAGCAGCGGAATAAACATTCCAAAGCTACCTAACAAACCTCCGGCTCCTGCAGTAGTACCTGTCGTACCGGATGCCGCACCTGTAGTAAGAAAAAGCGAGATAAAAGACATTTTCAATTCCTTCCTTAGTAAAACTGATGAATTTGCATAATATGCAAACAGTGGAGTATTTTAGCATTAATTGAAAGGTCTTTCAAGGCGTTTATCAGCGTGAGCCGGAAAGTGAATCAAGTTCGGTCAAGCGTGCCTGGATGTCTGTGTCGGACGGACGGATTGCCACGACCTGCTTCAGGTAAAACTGCGCCATCTTGTAGTTTTTGGAAGAATAGTAGACCTGATACATGCGGTACAGGGCATCGACGTTCCTTGCGTTGAACGAGAGGCTTGTCCTAAGGTCTTCGAGCATGGCGTCGCTGCTTGATTCAACAAGGCTCTTTTCATAATAGAGGAAACTTTTCATGGAGCTTGACGAAACCTTTATCAGCTCGTTTATAAAATTTATGACATCCTTTTTTTCTACGGAGGTCACCATGGTTTTTACGTAAGTCTGAAGGACTTTTTCGGATTTTGGGTTTTCCGCATAAAGCTTTTCCGCGCATTCCCAGGCTTCATCCTTCAAGCCAAGGCCCGTGCATGACTCGGCATAGGCGCACAGCACTGTGATTCCGGCATTCCCTTTTTCCATGAGCTTTTTGCATGCTTTGTATGATTCTTCATATTTTCCGGCACGCAGCATTTCGGTTATGTAAAGTTCCTGCACTTCCAGATTTCCGGGTTCTTTTTCAAGGACCGGAGAAAGAAGCTCCAATGCAGTCCGGTTTCCGATTTTGTTTTCCGCCGCCGATGCAACCTGAGCCGCAAGCAGAAGTATTTCCAAATCATCAGGATAAAGGGAAAGGGCTTTTGTGACGGTCTCAGTAACAGCCGATGTATTTTTGCTCCAGTTTTTTTGAAGCCAGCCGCGCAGCAAAAGGTAATCCCTGTGGTTTGCGCCGAGTTTTTCGCATGAATCAAGAAGCGAAGACGCTTTCAGGTATTCTTCCCTTGCAACGAGTATGCGCCCGCGTATCAGGACATAATCTATGTTCTCAGGATCCATCTGGAGGAGCTTTACGGAATATTTGTCCGCTTCATCCCAGTTTCCGAGCTTGACCAGGCTCCTGCAAAGATATTCGATGCTCGTCTTGTCATTCACGGAAGATTTCAGGATTCTCTGGGCAGTGCTTATCGTTTTTTCATAATCACCGGAAGCAAAATATGCGCTCTGCCTTGCCTTTGACACTTCAATCGGTTCAAGCATCCTGTTTTTTGAACATTTGTCCAGACATTCCAGCGCGGTCGAAGGATTTCCCATCCTGATATAAAGCATTCCCATGAAATAATTCGTAATCATCGAATCCGGGACGTATTCAAGGCATTTTTTCAGCGAAGCGAGCATAGGCTCATTGTATTCGTTCTTCATGTGCCCCGAAAGCATCAGGAGATTCGGCAAAAAAGCAGTGAAAAAATCAGAGTCGCCGGAACTTGTGTCATATATTCCGAAATCAACTGAATTTATGATGGGAAGATACGGATTGTAAAAATCAGCTTCGGGGATATCGGATGAAAATGATTCTGATTTCCAGACTTTCGACATCAGCTCGGCACAAATGTTCAGGAGCACGATTTCATGGTCGGTGTACTTTTCTTTGAGCGGCTTATGGAGCTTTGAAAACAATGACCTGATCGAAGCCGGTGAACCGTTTTCTGCAAGCGAGAGGATTTCCTTATCTATTGAAAAGAAATATCCGGTGTTTTTCTTTTTAGGCACTGCAATGCTGACAGATTCCGAGCCTCCTTCCTGCTGGACGCTTTTCTGCGTAGTGGCACAGGAAACAAAAATCAGAGAAACAAAAACTGCCGAAAAAATGCCTATTTTTTTCACCGTCATTCTTTAGCGCCTGATTTTTCATCATTATGCTTGGCATCAGATTCCTCATCCAGAACATCATCTTTTTCTTCGTCAAAATACGGGAAATCTTTTTTCATAATCCTCTGGACGTAAAATACTGCCACAAGCCCCACGCCGACAACCAGAATCAAAAGCGGAAGCCATCTTGAAACGAAAGTTGCAAGCGAAAAACGGAGTATCCCAAGCGCAAAAAGGAGCAGGAACACGCCGAGCACGATCAGCAGTACGGACGGGAAGAAAAAAGATGCCTTTACTTTGCGGAATTTATAAACCCCGGTCAAAAAAAGCGAAGCGCCGGCACAAATCATCGAATACGGAAGCATGCGCAAGACGGAGATATGGACGATTTCAAGCGCATTCAAAAGCATTGGGATTCCGATGAGGAAAATCATGAGTCCGCAGAAAATGACGAACGAGCTTTGTATGATTCCCATGCCCAAGAACAAAAACATGGCTCCGGCAAGTATGGTTATGACCGACGGCTTTAGATTGGCCGATTCCACGGAACTATAATTGCATGCAGTGAGGATTATGCCCACGATTATAAAAATAAGGCCCAATGCAAGAAGAATGTTCTGTTTTATACGTTTGGGAGTCTGCGGCAAAAGACGGAAAATTTCTTTCTTAGGCTCTTTGTTTTTATTTTCTTCCATAATATTATCGTTCTCCCTTAAGATTGCTGACTAATCCTGTTTCCTACAAATAATAATACCATTTTAAAACATTGACGTAAACAAATTTTTTGTTTTATGGTCACATATTGACCATCGACCAAAGCCCGGTCATTGAGCGAAACCCGGTCATTGAGCGAAGCCGAAATGACCTATTGTATTAAAAATCCCCCTCTGCTAAACTAGCGGGTATGTCATCAAAAATTTTCCGCCGCTTTTTTAAGGCCGCCATTTTCACAAGCATGATTTTTTTGACCGGAACTTTTATCTCATGCTCACAGACAACAGGAACCGTTTTGCCGGAAGCATACAGCAAGAAATTCAAGGAAACCCAGGAGCAGCTGAAAAATCTGCTTGAAGAAGAGGAAAATCCAGAAATCAGGTTCACCATAATGAAAACGATTGCCGGAAATCTTCAGGCAGTGCATGACTATCCATCGCTCATTCTTTTTTTGACCGACTGGGTGGACAACAATCCCGACGACCAATACAACTCATACTGGCTCGTACAGACAGCCTATGCCTATCTCCAGTGTTCATCAGAACCGATGGCTCAGTATTATTTCGAAAGATGCCTCAGGAACTACAGCGACCTGACGGTACAGGGTCAGTCAATCCATGAGCTTTGCCTGAAGCACCTGCTTCAGATAACCACGGACCCGGCAAACAGGATTTCTTATTTCAACCTTCTGATTACAAGGTTCCCTGAAAGCGCAAGCACAACGGAGCTTTACATCCGTATGGCACAAGAATATGAAAAGGAAGGAGAATGGGCGCAGTCACTCAGATGCTATCAGCAGTTCCTTGCACGAGAAGACGCAACGACCATACAAATCCCCGGCATACCGAACGCATTCAAAACGGCAAAGCGTCTCATAGACTTCAACAATTCTTCAAAAAGCTGGACTTACGAAACTTTGGATGAGCTTGTCGGTGATGTTAAGGCTGCATTAAGAAACGGCAACGTAGCATGGCTTGAAACCATACGTTCCAAGGTAAATTTCTTCGCAATGTCTTGGAAAACCGATGAAAATTCCGATAATGCACAGAGCGGACTAAATTTATCCGCATATATGTTTGAAAAATCAATAAATTACTCGCCGGAGCTTGATGAAATGTCCACTCCTTCCGAAGCTTATTTAAGGACGTGGGGCTGGAACACTTCTCCGAACATTTGGTATCTGTACTTCAGGAAAGTCAATTTCCCTGCGGATCAGAATATTCATGGAAGATGGGA
>JAFPKH010000104.1:0-2862 GCA_017424825.1 Treponema sp.
ATCCTAACAATTCTTTTCATGCTTTTTATTTTAAGGCAGGTTTTGCGTGCGGTCAAGGGATGACATCAATTTTTACAATGAAATGCGTCCTTGTTATGCATTGGCTGCGATATACCCAAGTACAGAGCATTCTTAATTTCGCCTTTTTTCTTCCCGACACTTGACAAAAATATCCAAACATGGAAAATTAAGGCTCCCGTAATACTTCACTGGCAAGGATGGAGAGAAAAGATATGGCAACAATCCTTAACCGCAAGAACAAGACATTGCAGCGCAAGTTGCATAAGAAAAACCACAGGTCACATGATGGAAAAGCATACTAATTCTGCGCTTCAGATAAAACGGACTTCCAGATTTTTCTGGGGGTTCTTTTTTTTACTCCTGATTTCACTCCTCACATCCTGTCAAAGTCTCTCGTTCGGAAAACGCAGCTCCAAAATCAACGAGCCAAAATCCGAGTACATCCCCGATTTTTTTGAATGGACAGCAATCTGTCCGGGAATCAGCTCCTGCACCTTCGAAAATCCATCCTTTCCGCTGCGCTATATAATAGTAAAAATTGACTTGAAATCGAATGATTCAATATCCGCTTTCCCCGCCCTGATGATTCAAACCTGGCCTGATCCGCAATCCTTCAAGCACAAATACAGTCCCCTACCCCGGAAAAACATTGAGGACTTCGCGAGGGAAAAATCCTGCGTTGTTGCATGGAATACATGTCCGTTCGGGCTTTGGAAATCCACAGGCGCGACCATTGAGGGAGTGTACAAAACGGACGGAAAAATTCTCTCGGAAGCTATGGAAAAATACTCCATGCTCCTGATCAGAAAATGCGGGGACGGCTCCGGTTATGAGGCTGCCATTTCGGAAACCCAGGATGAAAAAGCGACCGAGGACTGGGATCTCGCCATCGGGGGATTTTACATGACGCTTTCGGACGGAGAACCATGCGGGACATTCAGAAAAACCAACGACTCAAGGACAGCCGTGGGACTTTCGGAGAACGGACGCACCATGTACGTGCTTTCAGTCGAAGGAGAGGATGAAAAATCCAGCACGGGACTTTCCTACGAGCAATGCAACGAAATCTTCATGGCCCTGGGTTGTGGGAGCGCGATTCAGTTCGACGGCGGAGGCTCCACAAATCTGTTTTTGGACGGAAAACGCGCACTATCATACCCCGAGAAAAGATTTTGCCCCTGCTACATGGGAGTGTGCGAGCGTAAAGATGAGAAATGAGGGCATTTCAGTGCCATTTTGAGCGGTACAAATTCGCTCATGTTTTAGGAAACAGTTCCAATAATTCGCTCATTAGCATATATTATAGAAGAATTTTACAGCTAAACAATATTCGGTTGAAAAAAGCAGACAAAATAACATTATTCGGTCGAAAAACGCAAATCAACTTGCATTATTCGGTCGAAAAACGTTATAATTTCCATGAAAAACGGAGGATGTGACATGATCCGCAAGGAATACACAAGTCTCTTGAACTGGAAAAACAAAAAATCCCGGAAGCCGCTGCTTGTCCTTGGCGTGCGTCAGTGCGGAAAAACCTATCTCATAAAGGAATTCGGCAGGCATGAATTCGAGGACATGGCCTACTGCAACTTTGACGGCAACATGGGTCTCCAGTCCGTGTTCGACTATGACTTTGACATCAACCGAATCCTTGAAGAAATTGGAAGCATTGTCACAGGAAAAAAAATCGTTCCCGGGAAAACCCTTCTCGTGCTTGATGAGATTCAGAACTGCCCCCGTGCAATTCAGTCACTCAAATATTTCTGCGAAAATCTCCCGGAGCTTCACATAATTGCGGCGGGTTCCATGCTTGGAGTCGCACTGAAAAAAGAAGGCGTCTCTTTTCCGGTTGGCAAGGTCGAGCGTCTTGAAATGTTTCCCATGAGTTTCGAAGAATTCGTAATGGCAGACGGCGGTGAAAAATACACGGAGGGAATCAGAAGGCTTCCGCTTGAACGCGAGATTTCCGAACTCTACAGCATCCCCATGCAAAAGCATTTGAAAAATTATTACATAGTCGGCGGAATGCCGGAAGCAGTCCAGAAATGGATTGACACGCACGATTACGCCCAGGTCGAAGAAATCCAGAACCAGATTCTGCAGGATTACGCGGACGATTTTTCAAAGCACGCAAGTCCGGAAACAGCAATCAAAATAAAGCTGATTTGGGATGCCATCCCCTCCCAGATTGCAAAGGAAAACAATAAGTTCATTTTTTCCCACGTAAAGCAGGGAGCGCGGGCAAAGGATCTGGAAGATGCGCTTGAATGGCTTGTAAGTGCCGGACTCGTTTATAAACTGAATCTTGTACAGACTCCGCAGATTCCGCTCGAAAGCATGAAGGACAACACTTATTTCAAAGTCTACATGTCGGATGTCGGTCTTTTGCGAAAAAAATCGAACGTTAATTACCGGACAATTTTAAACGGAGACGATTCCTACATTCACTTCAAGGGTGCGTTTGCAGAAAACTATGTACTGTCGCAGCTCAAATGCCTAAAGGTTCCGTCCTATTTCTGGCGCACAACGGCAGATGCCGAAGTGGATTTCATTTCCGACTGGGAAGGAATCCTTTTTCCCATCGAAGTAAAATCGGCGGACAACACCAAAGCCAAAAGCCTACAGCTATTCTGCAAAAGATTTGAACCGAAACTTGCATTCCGAACTTCCCTTAAAAATGTAGGCGACAACATGAACGGCACCACCCATATCTGGAGCCTCCCCCTTTACGCACTGTTCAGATTGAAAGATTATGTCATGGAATCGGGAGTGGAAATCGGAGGCATTAAGGCATGAGCATGGAATTAAAATCTGAAAAACGCAAACTGAAAATCGCGCTGC
>JAFPKH010000105.1:0-6929 GCA_017424825.1 Treponema sp.
GAAGGTAAATGTTTCAGTTGCAGAAAGCCCCTTTATGTCGGCTTCCAGAACACCGTTTTTTCTGATCGTTAGGAGCGTGTTTATTTTTCTGTGGCCGGAAAAAGCAGTGCCGTTCCATGACTCATATATTTTCATCGAGTATACGCCGGGAGAAGGATTGAATTTTTCGGACATCTTCCAGTCATCTGCATGTGCGCATATAAAAATACTTGCGGCAAAGAGCAGGGCTGCTGAAAAAATCTTCTTAGCTTTGTTCATAAGTGCCTCCATATAAAAAAAGTCAGCTGATTATAAAACAACTGCTTGCGCCGTTGGTTTCAGGTGCAAGTGCTATTTTACAAGCTCTACTGTTATTTCTGCATTGCTTAATACAGTTCCTTCTTCTCCTGCGTCATGCGGGATATCTATCCTGATTGAGTGAGGTATAGTGTCCTGCATGTCCGTTTTGAATGTATAGACTTTTGAAACTGAAAATCTTGCGCCAGGCTGAATCGGATTGTCCGAAATGCGCATTGCATAATAATCGTTTCCTTCAAGGAAAAACGTCCTGTATTGGTTTTCGACGTTTCCTACAGGGCTTGCCCACAGCCAGTTTATCTTTTTGTTTGAAACTCCGTTTATGGAAATTTTCACTTTCGTTCCTGCCGGGATATGTACTGAAGAACCGAAAATTTCATCCGTGTTTATATGGAACTCATAATCGAAATCATTTTCGCCTTTTCCCCACGGAATTTTTTCGAATGCGATATTCTCGTATGTGTGGCTCCATTTGAAATCTTCGGGAAGCGTTTCTTCAAGTTCCTTTGAGTCGAGCGTCAGAATCCTTACGGTGATTTTGAGATTTTCTATGCTCATCGGGTCGTCAAGTATCGGCGGGTCGTAGGAAAATCCTATGTTCGAGCGTTTTGTGTTTTCGATGTCACCCGTCAGGACAAAGCGTTTCTTCTGTACGAATGGAACTCCTTTTTTAAGCCCCTCTCCTGCATTCGGATATATGTCTGAAAATTCATGTACCCTTTCCCATTCTCCCGTAAGATCTGCAATCTGTATTGCAAAGCGGCTCAGGTCATGGTCGGGGATTCCGCTCATCTCAACTTCAATCACGGAGCCTTTTGGAATAGTTTTGTTCGGCGCAAAATCGTTCAGGCTGTGACCGAATTCATGATTTGATTCTTTGGTCAGGGAATTGTACAGGTTGTAATCGAAAGTGGCTTTTCCGTATTCAACCGTGCTTTCAAATCCGTTTTCGATGACTTCATATTTGCCCGGCTTTTTTTCGTCTTCCTGTTCTTCCGTTTCATTTGCTTGCGGCTGCAGGTTTTCCGTTTCTGTTTTTATTTCCGGTTCAGGAGCAGTTTTTTTCGGAGCCGGCTGGAAATACTCTTCGGCTTTTTTTATTGCGGACTTTGTTTCATTTACTACAGCGTTAACGGCAGCCTCTGTTTTTTCTACGATTTCTTCTATTATTCCTGATGATTCAGGCCAGTTGAAGACACCGGGTTCAGGGGCGTAATCATTTTCAAAATAGCTGTTTTCAAATCCTGCATCGTCATAGATGTATTCGTCTTTGAAATCTTCATCAACGTGGAGATTTGCTTCTGCAATTTCACTTCTGTTCACATATGCCTCCGGGCTGGAAATGGATTTTGAAAGCGAAACCGTATAATCTTCACCGCCTTTGATCACGAGCTTTTCCGAAGCATTGTTTTTTTTCTTTCCGTCCGACAAATCGCTCACTTCGATTTTTCCGCTCATGACTTCTATATTTACGGTGCCGTTTTTATTTTCCGGGTCTTCGGGACGCACGATCCTTGCCTGTGATTTTTGTGATACGGCGATTTCCTTGTTGTCCGCGCGGATTATGAATTTGTCGGTTTTTGACGTGCTTTCGACATAGATTTCGCCGCTTATGAAATCAAGTGCCTGCTCTTTTTTGTTTTTAAAAATCTGCACCATGGATTTTTCACGGAGCTGGATTTTTACGTCGCTGTCCGGGAATTCCGTGTATGCTTCCGAGTTCATTGAAGTCCTGATTTTGTCACCGTCATAGATGTCGCTCGGATTTTGCAAAAGACTCCAGATGTCGCTGTCCGCGAATTTTCTTTGGGCGGTGTTTTTCTTGAAGTAGATTTTTGCAATCGGCTCTTCGTTCTGCTTTATCGAATATGAGTTCAGGTCCTTGTAAAAAAGATACAGAAGGATCAAAGCCACGGCGGAGCAGATGATCAGTATTGCGTAATCAACTTTATTTAGCTTGTATCTGGTATTTTTTTTCTTCGTCATCTGTATTCACCTTTGACAAATCCGGGGCGGCGACACCGATTAGGCTTCTTACTTCATCAAGCGTCTTGAGTTTTGCATTTGATTTGAGATTGATTACCGCATACATTTTTATTTCGTCGGTTTTTCCTTTTACATGGACTCCCGGCATTTCTTCTACGGTTATCTTGTCCCTGATCAGATTGTAGGTGTTTTCCGTGATCAGAACGTCGGTTGCAAAAGGTTTGTTGAGAGCTTCCGTGCGGCTTGCAAGATTCACTGCATCTCCGATTACAGTATATTCCATGCGCTCGTTCGATCCGATCTGACCTGCAACGACATGACCTGAGTTTATTCCGCATCCGATCCTGACAGGAGGAAGTCCCTTTGACCTGCGCGCTGTGTTGAATGAAAAAAGTGAGTCCCTCATCATGAGTGCGGCCGTTACTGCATTGAGCGCGTCTGTTTCAGGGCTTCCGGAAGATTCTGGTGCACCCCACACCGCCATGATTGCGTCACCGATGTATTTGTCAACCACGCCGCCTGTTTTGTTCACGCATTCGACCATGCGGGTCATGTATGCGTTCAAGAATTCAACGACTTCCTTTGGCTGCATTTTTTCGGACATTGCGGTAAATGAGCGGATGTCGGAAAAGAAAATGGTCGCTTTCCTGTTTTCGCCTCCGAGTGCAAGTTCACCGCGGGCCGCTTTTTGTGCGATCGTTTTGTTCGTGAATTTGCTGAACGATGACATGAGTTTTTCGCGTTCGGAAAGTCCCTTGCCCATCTGTATGAATGATTCCGTAAGAAGCCCAAGCTCATCCTGCGTGGTCGGTTTTATGTCAAGCTCGAATTGTCCGTGCTCGATTTTTGATGATGCGTCCACAAGGGTTTTGATCGGGTTCGTGATGCTCTTGCTGAAAAATCTGATCAGGATGATTGCGATGAAAAAGACTGCGAGTGAAAAAAGTATGATCCTGTAGGTCGTTTTGTTGATGACTGCATAAACTGATTTTTCTGAAATCGTGGTGATTACGAAAAGATCGTTTTTTATCTGGTGCACTGCCGTGAAAATTCCGTCGATGGATGTCTGCGCATTGTTCTCTGACGGATTTGAGCTGACTTCGCTGATTATTTTTTTTACTGCGGGATATTCCTTTTCGCCGCTCTGGTAATCCGGGTTTATGATTATTTCGGAATTTTCATTTACGAGGATCGTCGCGTTGTTCGAACCTGTGCTCATGAGTTCCGCGAGTGTCTGGACTGAAAGGCATACGGCTCCGGTTTTCAAAGAATTTGCCGCTCCATATTCATAGAGAAAAATCACTGACGGGATTCCGAGCAGGCTGCTTGTGTTGAAGAATTTGACTTTCTGGGAATCTGCATGGGTTGAGTTCAAAAAACTCATTGCCTTGTCTTCGAGCGAAAATGAATTTTCATTTCCCGGATTGTTCCTGTAGCCTGTGTCCGTGCTGTAGATGAAAAGTATGTCCTGATTTGCATTGAAGAATATCTGCTCAAGATTTTTGATTTCATCCTGGTTTTCCAGCTTTGACACCGCTTCAAAAAGAACGAAGGAATTGCTCTGCATGTTTTCGAACTTTGACTGTATTGTCTCTGCCGTCCTTTCGTTGATCGTAAAGTTGTTTTCTTCGGCTTTAATTTTGTCGTCAAGCCTTACGAGCGTGGAGACCAAAATCGTAGAAACGCCGAGCACCAAAATGATAAGGCTCGAAAAAAGAAGAATCTGCTTGAGATTTATAGGATATTTTATTTTCACATTTCCTCCTGAAACCTGCTGTAGATTATAAACCCATTCTGTGCATGATTCAAGGGAATGTTGTTTTAAGCCGGAAACAAGGCATGGATGACGGACATATAAAAATCATGCCCGCCGTCATAAAACTATGCCTTCATTTTCCTAAGCTCGGAGATTGCAAGCGGTATGCATATAAAGAGTGCCAGCACGTCTGAAACTGCCTGGGCTGTCTCCACTCCCCGAAGTCCGAAAATCTGCGGTAGAATCAGAATCAGCGGTATAAAGCAGAATCCGCTTCTTGCACTTGCGGTCAATGATGCTTTTATTCCTTTTCCTATGGATTGGAGCATCATGTTCGTGATGATTATTCCTGCTCCGAGCGGCAATGCGGCGGCCTGCCATCTTAAAGCTGCTGCACCCACTTCAATGACTGCCGGGTCATCCCGGAAAAATGCGATGATCTGCGGTGCAAAAATCAAGCAGAGGACTGCCATGACCGAAAGAAAAATGGTTCCGTAGCGTAGGCAGAAAAAATATCCTTCTTTTACGCGCGACGTTTTTTTTGCTCCGTAATTGAAAGAACATACCGGCTGATATCCCTGGCCGAATCCGATGAGCGCACTTGAAACGAACAATGAAACCCTGCCCGTTACGCTCATGCCGGCAATGGCTGCTTCTCCGTATGCTCCTGCCGCACGGTTGAGAAGAAGGGTTGCAACTGCCGCAAGTCCCTGACGGAACAAAGCCGGAATGCCTCCGTTGATTATTTCAAGAAGATAATGTCCGTTCAGCCTGATGTTTTTGAATCTGAGCCTTATGTTCGCGCCTTTCCTTGTCCCGATGAGCAATACGGCAAAACTGATTGCCTGCCCTGAGACCGTTGCTATTGCGGCTCCGCTTACACCGAGATTAAGGACGAAAATCATCAGTGGGTCGAAAGCTATGTTAAGGATTGCTCCGCACAACAAGCCTATCATTGCATACATCGCGCTTCCTTGATAACGGAGCTGGTTGTTCAGTACGAACTGCGCCATCATAAACGGAGAGCCGAGCATGATTATCCTTAAATAGCTGCATGTTTCTTCGATCAGATTTTCTGACGCACCCAAAAAAGAAACGAGGGGTCTTATGAATATGATTGCAAGCGCACCGGTTGCTATGCCGAGAATAAGCGAAAGTGCAAGACCGGTTGCAGCCATTTCTTCCGCTTCCTTTTGATTTCCTGCGCCGAGCATCCGAGAAAGATAGTTTCCTGAGCCTTGACCGCAGAAAAATCCAAGCGCCTGCATTATTGCCATTGCGGAAAAAGCAAGACCCACAGCTGCCGTAGCTTCCGTTGAAATGCGGCCTACGAAAAAAGTATCTGCTGCATTGTACAAGGCGGTTACGAGCATGCTGATTATGGTCGGGACGGAAAGCCTCAGTATCAGTTTTGAAACCGGGGTTTCCGTCATAAGCTTGAAGCGTTCTTCCGATGCGCTTTTTCCTTGATTTTTTTGCTCTTCCATCAAACTTCAAATTGGTCGATCTGTGAGCCTATCAAGTTGATTGTATCTCCGACCTTTGAAGAAATGTCAATCAGCTCATGGTGATTGGCGATATCAGACTCTCTCTTCTTGCTGTCCGTTCCGCCGCATGAAAACAACAGAAACACGAATAAAACCAAAAAAAGTTTCCCGATGCTTTTCATTCCTAGAATCCTCCAAGAATCGTATTTCAGAAGCTTGTTCTAAAAAACAGGGGCTGGTTTTCAGAACGTCCATAAAACGTATGGTCATAGAATACTTTCGAGATCATACTGTCTTTATGACTTTTTTTCTATGGCTTTTTTTATGGAAAATCTTCAAAAAACTTCAGTTTTTTAAAGATGCCTTATAGCAGATTACATGGTCGTCCTGCTGATAGTGCTTTTCGGGAATCACGCTGAAAGAATGCTGCAGATCCGTTCCGCCGAACCATTTATATGGAAGATCTTTTTCCGTTTTCCTCCTGCAGATTTCTTCTATGCCGTTCCTGACGCAGCGCAAAAGAGAAATGTCATCATAGTCCTTTGCGTGTCCGTGAAGGATTGTATCAGCCTGATTTTCCAAAAACATGATTTCATCAAAATTTTTCACGCATTCTTCCGGGTCAAGGGATTCCGGGAGCTGAAGCCAAAGATGGTGGTTTACTGAATCACCGGTGAACAAAATGCGGTCCTCTTTCAAAAGCAAAAGGATTCCTCCCGGCGTGTGGCATGGAAGCGGGTAGATTTCAAGCGTCTTACCTCCAAGGTCGATCGTGTCGCCCGGATGTATCTCCCTGAACGGCGGCATTGAAAGATTTCCTTTCCTGCATCTTTCGACAAACTCCGGGTTTTTTGCATGCTCTTCTGCAAACGGCAGATCTGAAGGATTTATGTATGCTTCGTCAAAATAAACGTTCCCGTAGATGTGGTCAGGATGCCCGTGCGTGTTGACGACCATGAGCGGCTTTGAAGTGAGCTTTCCGACCGCTTCCTTCAGGTTGTTGTATCCCTGCATGGTGTCGATCAGGCATGCTTTTTTTTCGCCGGCCACAAGATATCCGGTGGACTCATGTGCTTCGTCGAGCATATAAAGATAAGGTTTGAGCTGCTTTACAAAAAGCTTCTTTTCCGTTGTTTGCGTCATATTTATAGATTATACCACAGAATTCAGAATCAACAATATTTACTTTATGCATTCCCAAGAACTCAGCATGAAAAAAAAAGTATATATGCGGAACGGATTCTGATGAACCAAAATGTCGAGTCCAATGAAATATGTTTATAACAGGCTCCCAGCGTGTGTCCGTCCCGAAAAAAGGCTCGTTCGAAGCTACGCTACGAATGCCCGCACTTCGTTTGTGCAGATTTTTTTCGTTCCGGCCACCACGCTTCCGCCTGTTGAAC
>JAFPKH010000012.1:0-2702 GCA_017424825.1 Treponema sp.
CGTTCGTGCCCTGGAGCGAAACGAGTGTCAGACTGAGGTTCTTTGAAGAGCCGGTTTCTTTGTTTGCGTTCGTAAGCGATTCCTTTGCTTCTCCAAGATACTTGTCGCCTTCCTTGTCGTAGAGGTAAGCGATAGTCTGCTTTATACCGACGACCTTTGAATATGTCATGGTCGCGGTGCTTCCTTTTTCGTAAACTGAAATAATGCGCTTGAAATCATCGTAGTTTACGGCCGGGAGCATTGCGTCGGCACATTCGCAGTAGAATTCTCCGAGGTCATCGCTTGCTTTCGTCCATGCTGAATCCCAGTTTTCGGTGTATTTCTTCACGTCATATTCAGGATCCAGACCGATCGTTCCAGGCATGTCGGCCACGGCTTTCTGTATGTTGGTCAAATCCATATATGCGTCGCGGATGGTAGAAAGCTTGTAGACCATGTCGTTGACCGCTGAGTTCGTGAGGATTGTCTGCTTGTTGTTTGCCTGTGCACGGCCTTCCATCTGTGATGCAATCTTTGAAAGGGCTTCCTTTACGTCTGCCGCGTTCTGTTTTTTTGCAAAGTCCGCCCTGAGCTGTGCGTTTGTGACCGCCGTTTTTGCAAGCAGATTTGAGATTTCCTGATTGTACATTTCATCGAATACATCCGCCGCTTCCTGATCCGTGCTGTCCTTTATGAGCATCTTGGCAAGCTTTTTGATTGCTCCGGGCTTGTCGTTGCTTGATGCAAGCTGTGCAGGGGAAGTGGATGCGCATCCTGCCGCAACCAGTGAAAGCATGAGCGTTCCTGCCAGTGCGATGGCGAAATTTCTTGGGTTTTTCATAAAATCACTCCTTTAATATAAAATGCACGGCTCCGGAAAAATCTACCGTCAAGCCGATTGATGCCGGAAAAGCGTTTGAAATGAATTTGCCGGCATGTCCTTCAATTGTAAGCCAGGTATATCTGGTTGGTCAAGAAAAAAATAGATGTAGATGTATATTTGCATTGTATTATAGAAGAAAAAAAAGATTTCACAAAAGGGGCGCGGAATCTGCATGTATAAACTGAATGTTTTTTTTTGCCGAAAATGAAGTGAAAGTATTGATTTTATAATAACATAAATTTATACTTTTTACGGATATCTTCAGGGTTGGGGCAAAATTTTATGGAGGGTGTCCTGGACGGCCTGATTTTATATTAGGAAACCTCTAAAAACTTCAGTTTTTAGAGATGCCTATAGATTGGTACAAGATATGGAAAAAAGTTCGGAAAAGAAGAAAAAAAGGAAGATTTTTCCTCTGGGCGTGAAGCTTGCTCTTATAATCGGTTTTATAGTGCTTGCTTCTCTGGGAACGGTTACGTTTTTGAACAGCTGGTTTGTTTCAAAAGACGCTAAGATCACTGCAGAAGAAAACAATCTTACCATCAACACGCGCTCATCATCCACTGCGCAGAGCGAGCTTAATACGGTGCGTTCGAACGTGCTGCAGCTCCTTGACCTGATCAACGTGACAAGCGGCGGCCGTGATTCAGCTTTGGCAAAGCAGGCCGAGGCATTTTTCTTTGAGCGCAATACGGACATAGCGGAAATAATCGTTCTTACGGAAAACGGTGAAGAAGATTTCCTCACCCAGACTGATCTCAGAAACGCCAGGTTTTTTTCTGCAAACGAAATTGACTCTAATTCATACGAAGATTATCTCATCGAAAACAAAAAGAACATTGCAAGGGCATGCTCAGGTGAAACGATTGCCGTGAACGCATCCCCGTTCTTCAAGATAGGAATGCTTTCTTTGCTTCTCCCATACCGTGAGAACGGCCTTGACCAGTGCTGCCTTATTTTCTTCAGCCTTGAGACTATGTCGGACATTCTCGGCACAGGCTCAACCAACCAGACTTTCATGATAAGCGACACCGACGAGCTTCTCTGCCATTCAGAAAACGACAGGGTACTCAGCGGACAAAGCATGAAAAATCATCCTCTCGTAAGGGAGATGCGCGATAAAAACCAGAACAATGAGGAAAGCCGCCAGATAGAATTCGACTTTGAGGAAGAAGACGGAACTGTTAAGACATACATCGGTGCATATCAGAAAATCAATATCGCCGATATAGCCGTGTTTACGACCGTACCTCTCGACGTGGTTCTAGAAGCCGTAAGGACTACTTTCAAGAACAACCTCATGCTCATGGGCGTGGTGCTTTTTGTTTCCATCATACTTATCCTTACGTTCAGCCGCTTTGCCATTTCACGTTCGCTCCGTCATCTTACGGCATCTGCTGAGGAAATCCAGAAGGGTAACTTCAACTCGCACATAATCTCATTGCTCAATGACCGCAGGCATGATGAAATCGGTATCCTCAACCAGAGTACGAAGGATGAGCAGGAATTCCTTAATACTTTCGCACGCTTTACGAACAGGGGCGTTGCAAAAGCCATTGCAAGGAAGGAAATAGATTTTGAGCCTCACCTGAAGGACGTTACCATATTCTTCTCGGACATCCGTGGATTCACCGCAATTTCAGACGGATTCAAAAACCGTTTCGGTGAAGAAAGCCCGCGTGAAATAATCGGGTTCCTGAATGACTACATGAGCCGCATGGTAAACTGCGTGACCATTTCCGGCGGTACGATCGATAAATTTGAAGGCGACGCAATCATGGCGGTATGGGGAATTCTCCGTGACGAAGACCTTGGTTTCGAGCTTCTTCCAGATTCCGAC
>JAFPKH010000106.1:0-3901 GCA_017424825.1 Treponema sp.
GAGGAACGGAATCATGCAGTTGGCGTAGCTGTCTTTTACGATTGCAAGTACACGCCCGCTTTCTGCGTTCGAGTTTTTTACTTCGACGAGTGAATTCTGGTTGTTCAAAAAATAAGAGTACTTGTCTTTTTTTGAAAGATATTCGTCTGCGTAAAGGCTGTCGGTCACAAGGTTTTTGTCGGGATAATTTACGGTGAGCGAAAGTCTTCCGCTTTCAAAAACCGTGATGGAATCTGGCTTTGCAAGAAGGTCGTTCACTTTTGAATAAAAGCTTCCCTTGAAATCAGTGCTTAATGTTTTTTCCGTAAACTGATTTCTTTCAAGCGGCTCGAATCCGAAACTTTTTGCAAGCTCCTTGTATGCCGCATACGCTCCGGGTGTAGTCCAGTGGTGGTCGAGCTTGTAGAAAATCTGTTCATCGGAAGCATTTTCAAGCGCGTCATTTACATCGACAAAACATGCCGTGCGCCCGCTTCTGTTGATTTCATCGAATGTTTTTTCAAGCGACTTTTTTATTTTTTCTATGTCGGAAATCTGGTCTCCGTTTTTTGCAGTGGAGGGGAGTTTTTCAGAAAGAATCTGGACGGCGGTTGGAACGAGCATTGCACGGATGTCCGCTTTTTCTGTTTTTTCGGAGAGCCTTTTTATTGCGCCCTCAATCCTTCCGATGTTTTCAAGGCCTTTGTATTCTTCAATATAATATCCGTCGCGGCACATGTATATGCCGTTGATTCTGTTTCTTCCTGCAGCTCGTTCATAGATCGTGCGGATTGTCATAAAAAAATCGCGCAGGATAAAATGGTCGGACACAAAAGTTTCGCTGTCTTTCATGAATGTTGCGTCTTTAAGATTGTCGAAGGTCGGCTCAGGAAATTTTTTCAGATACCTGTTTTCGTTTTCCGAATAATCTTTTTTCGGCATGATGATTGTAAAAAATGTCAGCGCAATTGCGATGGCTGCGACGGTCACAACAAAAATTTTTTTAATCGTTCCGTTCATGCTGATCTCCTAAAATCTAAAATACAGGAACGGATTGTATGTGTCCGAAACCATGTATGAAACGGCTATGACAAACAAAATCACAAAGACAAGCGCGTAGATTGCTCCGAATATTTTTTGGCATTTTTTTCCGGCTTGCGAAATCTTTTTTTTCAATGCAGGAAAAACCGGTGCGCTCACGATTATGGAAACGATAAGTACAAGGGCGTAGTTCTGGAGATAAAAAAGAATGTCCTTTCCGATAAATCCGCCTTTTGTGCTGAACATTGATCCGAGGTATGGAAGGAGCTTTGAAAAATCTTCGATCGCAAAAACCGTAAATCCGATTACGACGATGAGGCAGAGATAAATGTGCCTTATGACTTTCGGAGCTTTTTCAAGATATTTTCCGTAGACGAATTTTTCAAGGCAAAGAAGGATGCCGTAGTACATTCCCCAGATGACATAATTCCATGACGCGCCGTGCCAGAGTCCTGTCAAAAACCAGACTGCAGCAAGGTTGAAAATCTGCCGTGGGATTTTGCATCTGTTTCCTCCGAGCGGAATGTAGACGTAATCCCTGAACCAAGATGAAAGCGAAATGTGCCACCTTCTCCAAAAATCTGTTACCGAAGTTGCCGAAAGCGGATAGTTGAAATTTTCGTTGAACTTGAAACCGAGCATTTTTCCAAGACCGATCGCCATGTCGCTGTATGCGGAAAAATCAAGATAGAGCTGGAGCGTAAATGCGATTGCGCCGAGCCACGCAAAAACTAGCGAAGGATTTTGTGAAGAAAGCGCGTCGTCAAAAAGAGTTCCGAGCTGGTTTGCGAGCAGAATCTTTTTAAGAAGGCCGTATAAAAATCTGATGAAGCCGTCGGCAATGTCTGACTTTTTTATCTCGCGTTCATGAAGCTCCTGCTTTACGGTTTTGTATCTTACGATAGGTCCTGCAATCAGCTGCGGGAACATCGAAACGTACATGAGGTATTCAGCATAATTTTTTTCGACTGAAACTTCACGCCGGTAAAGGTCGATCGTGTAGCTCATCGTCTGGAAAGTGAAAAAACTGATTCCGATCGGAAGTGCAATCTCCATGAACGGAATGTTCGTTTTGAAAATCGAGCTGATTGTTCCGACGGCGAATCCCGCGTACTTGAAAAAGGCAAGGCATGAAAGATCGATTGCGATTGATAGAACAAGAAAGAGCTTCCGTTTTGAAGGTGAGGAATCAAACTTGTCCATGAGCCTTCCCAGAATATAATCCGAGAAAGTCATGCCGAGCATCAGAAGCACGTAGACAGGCTCGCCCCATGCGTAGAAGATTAGGCTGAATACAAGCAGGACATAATTTTTTGCGGGCTTCGGAACTGCATAATAAAGCAGCAAAAAAAGCGGGAGATAGATGAAACAAAAAAACAGACTGCTGAAAACCATTTACAAAAAATCGACCTGCGTGTTGGGTGTGCCCTAAATCATTTCCGTGACAATCTTTTTCAGTTCGGAAACTTTTGAAGACATAAGCATGCAGACGTAGGTGCCTTTCGCAACGATGACGCTTTCTCCTGCCACTTTGCCCTGTTCCGGGATGTAGCTGTTGAACATGGTCGTCTGTTCCGAAACGTATTTTTCAAGCTTTTCCCTGACTGCACCGGCGTTGACAGCGTTTTTTACTTTGATGAGCACGATGCTTTCCGCAAGAAGGCTGTCCTCTCCCTGAGCGTAGACGTATTCTTCAAAATCAGCGGGGTTGAAGCCGAACTGCATTACAAAATAGTCGTCGTCCATTTTGAGCATTTCCGTCGGAAAAGCAACTTCCGCTTTCATTTTTGCGTAGACATCGCTGAGCCGTGCGGATGCCTTTCCTGTACATGCAGAAAAAATCAATGCGGCCATTGAAACCATGGCGGCCAGTAAAGCTGATTTCCTTTTCATTTAAGTCCCTCGTAATACTCTTTTCTAAGTTCTTCCCTTGCAAGATTTTCAAGAGCCTCGTCCCAGAATGCGTAGGCTCCTTTTGTAAGGTGCACGTTCGTTCCGTCGGAAAGCTTCGTTCCGTCCGGGAGTTCAGGAAGCAGGTGTCCGTTTTCATCGCAAAGCTTTGACGCGACGTCCACATAAGTCCATCCGTTTTCGGCGCACATTTTTATAAGGCCTTCGTTTGATTTTATTATGTTTTCGGTGCACAGTTTTCCTGGAACCTGTTTTTCTTCTCTCATCGGTGTGACGCTCATTATGTAGAATTTTGCGTCGGGCATGAGTCCCTCAAGTTTTTTGACAAGGACAGTGTAGTTTGATATGAATCCGTCAACTCCGCTTGGTCCTATGTCGTTCAGTCCGAAGAACATGAATACCCGTTTTTTGCCGAGCGTGGGAAGTACGTCGCAGATGTTGCTTGGGGATCCGTTATATTTCGGAACATATGTTTTTTCGGTGTCCGAAAGGTTGCTCACGTCAACGACGGCGTAGCGCACTGCATAGCTGTTGCTTGCAAACCATGCTTTTGCATCCCGTTTTCCGAATATCTCCGGCTTTACGGATGAGTTTCCGTTCCACTGATAAAAATTCATGCATGAGTCACCGCAGTAAACGACGTCCTTGAAAAAATCAAGCGTGTCGAATTCACTAAGGTCTTTTTCGGGCAATGTTTTTTCTTCAGGTACAGTGACAGGAATTTCTTCTGCAGCTGCAACAGTAGTCTCTTCTGCCGGAGCTTTTATAGCGTTGGATTTTGCCTGCGAATTAATGCGCTTGCCTGCCGCAGTATATACAACCAGACCGAGTATAGGCACAGCCGCAACTATTAAATAAATCTTTTTCATGATACCGTAAACTTTAGCTATATAATAGTAGTAAAATTCACTTTTTAAGTCAATGGAGCTTTTTATAATCAGAAAAGCTCTGTTTTTCCGTGTTTTCTTAA
>JAFPKH010000107.1:0-3739 GCA_017424825.1 Treponema sp.
GTTATCTCTTTTAATTCCATCAATTGTGTGATTTTCCACACCAATTTCCCTAATTTCTTGAACATAATCTGCAATCCATGGCATAAAAAAATTCCCCTTTGTTTATCGATTTTACAGCTGAACCTATTCTATTTATTGAACCATACATTTGAAAAAGTGCGAAAATCCTGTGTAAAACCAAAAATGGCCTACATAGGACAAAATTATTTTTTATTAGCACAAATCATCCAGAGAAGCATGCAGATTTTTTAGTGCGGATTTTTCAATCTGATGAACGCGGGATTTTGTGAGGTCATAGCTTTCCCCGATTTTTGAAAGACTTTCTGTTTTTCCATTGCGCAGACCATAATGGCGGGAAATAACGTCGGCTTCTTTTTCGTCAAGAGAGGCAACTGCTTTCTGAACGCATTTGCAAACTTCACCGTTAATATAATCGTCCTCAAAATGAGCAAAAGGATTTTCGCTGGCAGAGGAAAGATATTCTTCTTCGCTAAAATCTTCATCGGCACAGAGATTTGAAAAGTTGTTGGAAGGAGTTCCTTCAGCGCTTCTTCTGGCCTTCTGAATCTCATTGCGAATCCAGAATTTTGCGTAGGTTATAAATTTGTTTTCTTTTTCTGCATTGAATTTGTTGGCAGCGTAAACCATACCCGCAACGCCTTCCTGAATCAAATCATCTTCTTCAAGATAAGAATAAGATGAAAACTTTTTGGCATAGTAAATTACAAAGCGGATATTTGAGAGGATAAGAAGGTCGCGGGCAGATTTGTCGCCCTTGTTGGAGCGAAGTGCAAGCATGTGCTCTTCATCAGCAGAAAGAGTGTTGTACTTTGGATAATTAACCATGAATGCCTCCGGTTTAAAATAAAAGGATGAAAATTTAAAAATTGATGTATGAAAATATATGGAGATTGAGGACGAATCCTTATAAAAAAATTTAAAAAAAATGCATTTTTTTGTTAAAAAGAGGCAAAAAATACTCGTATTTTTACAAGTTGTTGGATAATTGTTTTTGTAATGTTAAAGATTCTCCTTCACAGTATTTTGCTTTTTCCTCATCATAAATAGGATTCAGAGGATTTTTTGAGGCATAGACAGCTGAAAGCCATCCATACAGAATTTCAATAACCTCAGGGGTACAGTCGCAGGAATCTTTTTTGCTTTCTTCGATTGTTTTTAGGACAGATTTTTCCGCTTTTAGAAAATCCTCCGCGCTTAGAGGTTCTGTATTTTCATCCGCATCGTCTGATTCAAGGGCAACACGCATACAATCTCTCAACGCAAACCAAGACATGGCGTGAACACTCCCAAGTTCACTGGCTTTCTTGAAATACCATTCGGCTTTTTCCTCACTTTCTTTTGTATTGATTTGCACAAGAGCGTCTTTTGAATCGTCAAACGGATTGAAAGCACCGGTGCAGTAAAGGAAGCCCAAGGTGTTGAGGGCAAAAACATTGTCTGCATCAGCCATCTTTTCAAGAAGCACAACGCTTTTTTCAAAATCAATACCATGGAATGCCTTGTATGCCGCCAAATCCAAAAGCGCATTTTTGTCGCCACTTTTTGCTGCGTCCGACATTTTTAGGCAAACGTCAAGCTCTTTCTGCCAATCCTCGCCAGCTGAAAGTTCTTTTTTCATCTTTTCAATGTAAGAAACCCATTCCTTTGTGTCAATTTCAAATCCTACCATATCAGCCTCCTGAAATGATGTTTTGATGGAAACATGCAAACGCATACCTTATTGATTTTGCATATTATAACATAACGTGAAATTTAAAAACGTCAAGTTTTTTTGAATTTTTTTTTACGTTTTTATACGGCAAATCCAATATGATGTTCGCCACCATTTTTTTCTTCCTGAATCTTGCAAAGTTCTTCTATTATGTATGATTCAGTGCACAAGTCCTTATCCATAAAGCGAATCCTTCCTTCAAGGACGCCAAAATCACCGGGTGTTACGGTAGAAAGCCTGTCCAGCCGGCGGATATTTTCCTCGTCAAAAGAAAAGCGGCCAAAATACCGTCTGAGAAGGGTATTAATTCCTTTTGAATCCAGTGGCTTGAATTCAGAAATTATATGAAAACGGCGGTTCATCGCAGGATCCATAATGTTTTTAAGATTGGTTGTGCAAATCAAAATGCCGGAAAATTCTTCCATCTGCGTAAGGAATTCATTTACCTGTGTGCGTTCCCAGCTGTGTTGGGAATTCTTTCTGTCAGAAAAAAATGAATCTGCCTCATCAAAAAGCAGGATGCTGTCGGTGCGTTCGGCTTCATCAAAGGCATCCCGGATATTTTGTTCGGCTTCCCCTACCCATTTGCTTAAAATGTCCGATGCACGCTTTAACAGAATCTTGCTTCCAAGGCGGTCTGCAATGTATCTTGCAAATTCAGTTTTTCCTGTACCGCTTACTCCGTAAAAGAGCATTCTGATTCCGTTTTTGCTGTCTTTTGCCCCACAAGATTCCCTGGCATAAGCTCTGGCATTTTCTACCATCTTCACAATATGTTCAGGATTCATGGATGCATTCAATACGCTTAAATCATAATTCTGAGACACACTTTCGCGCATACGGCTTTTTCCGTTCAAGAGCAGAGCATTTTCTTTTAAAACCGACTTTACGCTCAGAACAAGTTTGTCCGATGAATCATCAAGATTCCTGATTGTTTTTACAACGTTATCAACAGAAGCGCCTGTAACCTTGTAATGCTCAATCAAATCAAGAATCTGATTGTTAACAGGAAGCGGAAGTTCAAGCGGTTTAAGTTTTGATTCGGTAATAGTTCTAAGCTGTTGGCGGGACATGGACTCAAAACGGTAAGAATAGGTAAAGCGCCTAAGGGTACTTTCATCCATTTGTGAAGTAAAATTTACAATCCAGATGATTTTATTGCGGTTTTCTTCAAGCATTTTATTCACAGTTCCTTTGTTTTGAGATGGAGATAGCATTCCCAAAAAAGAGTAATCGCATGTGCGCAAAATTGAATCCGCCTCATCTATTATGTAAACACGATCTTTCGATGCCATGGAAAGAAGACAGTTCAGTCTGGGAAGAACGCTGCCATTTTTTCCGTTCAAAAGTTCACTCTCGTTTTTGAAAATATACGGAGTAAGCCCGCTCTTTTTTGCAAGTGATTTTGCAAATTCTGTTTTACCGCTTCCCGGCTTTCCGTACAAAAGAATAGAAAGACCTTCTTTTCCGCCAAGCATACGGCTCATAATATTGCGCGTATTTTCGTCTACATTAAAGGACTCAAGTTCGTAGTAAGATTCGGAATCATCCTTTTTTAGAAGATCGCAGAAAAACAGATCCATAGAATGGGTATTCATACATTCAACAAAATCATCGTCAAGCGTGCCGTCGTCATTTATGAATCCGTAAAGCCTGAGCTTTGAGTCCTTTCGCTTTAGAAGATTTATGGAACGGTTTGGAATGCCCAGTATTCTTGCCAAAATCTCATCCTTGCATGCATCTGAAAAAGTATCCATAAGGCTCTTGCAAAGATAATTTGTTGACAATCTATAAGTCAGCAATAAAAAAGAGGATTCTTCAGAAGAAAGATTCACCGCTTCAGATGCAAAACTGATGTCGCTGTTATCTTCCATAGCTCTTTTTAACGCTGCCGGAATCTTTCCAAGAAGGCTTGAATCCTCCGACGGATTTTTTCTGATGAGATAATTTGCAATAAGGCTCAAAAGGAATTCATTTGACTGGGTAACAAATAAACAGCGCAACATA
>JAFPKH010000108.1:0-4857 GCA_017424825.1 Treponema sp.
AGGGATGGGGAATCATTGCGGAAACCATGCTCGGAAACGGAAACCGTGCATACGAATATTGCAAGGCAGCTCTCCCGGCGGCATACAATGACAAGGCTGAAATCCGCCAGAGCGAACCTTATGTTCAGGGACAGACCACATATTCCGCATTCTCACCAAGGGCGGGAAACACAAGGGTCTCATGGCTCTCCGGTGCCGCAACATGGTCATATTACAGCTTGACCCAGTACATACTCGGAATCAGGCCGCAGTATGAGGGCATGATGATTGATCCGTGCGTACCTGATTCATGGGACGGATTCAAAGTTCAGAGACGCTTCCGTGGTAAGATTCTGCACATCGAAGTGAAAAATCCGAGCCACGTTTGCAAGGGTGTGGTCGAGCTGACTTTGAACGGAGAAAAGATTTCCGGAAACGTGATTCCTGCCGAAAAGCTCAAGGCGGACAACACCGTTGTGGCTGTGATGGGAAAGGTTGAGCCTTCTTCCGCAGAACCCCAGAGACTGTAGATTGCAATAAGGCACTTGTCGTGTGTTGCGGGATAATCTGCTTATGCTCGCACACTTGGCATCCGCATTACAAAATGATGACGGTGGTATCGAAGCTGTGACCGGCGCTGCCACCGTTTTTGTTTTAGAGGAGGTTGATTTATGACGGAGGTTGAACTTAAGGCGCATGTCGATGACAGGGACATGCTCATAAAAAATCTGGACTCGTGGGCCGAATACCAAGGCTCCGTTACCCGCGACGACAATTACTGGGGGCTTACGGACAGAAAAATCCGTTCAATCCGTGTGCGCCGTGAAAGCGTGGACGGAAAACCGCTCAGAACTCTCCTGACTTATAAGCGTAAGGAACTGCGCGAACAAAACAAAACCGTCATAGAAGTGAACGACGAAAAGGAATGTGAGATTTCAGACCCTCTTGTGATCGAAACTTTTTTGCAGGATGCTGGATTTTCCGTTGTCCTTAAAAAACACAAGGAAGTCATGGACTGGACATTCCCGGTGGAAAGCGGAAACGGAATCCCCGAAGGACTTAGCGTGACATTCGAACTTTGTGCCGTACCTCCTCTCGGTGATTTTTTGGAAATAGAAATCCTTTCCCCGACCGACGAGCCTGATCTGGTTGCGCGGCTTAGGGAAAAAATCGAATGCTATCTTGAAAAGACCGGAATCCCGAAAGAAAAAATAGAGCCAAGGTATTACAGCGAGCTTTTAAAGGGCATTTGAACTCATTTCCTGCACCTGATATTTTCCTGAAAGAATTTTTTCAAGGAATTCATCTTTGGGCATAGGACGGCCGAACAGATATCCCTGCAAACGCTGGCAGCCGATCGAACGCAGGAATTCATATGCTTCTTCCGTTTCAACGCCCTCGGTCAAAGTCTGCATGCCTATGTTTTTTGCAAGCGACACAATACTTGAAAGAATGGGCTGAGTCTTTTTGTTTTCCGAAAACTTTGAAAGGAATTTCATGTCTATTTTCATCATGTCGAACGAAAAATCTTTCAGTACGTTCAATCCTGAATATCCGGATCCGAAATCATCAAGCCAGAGCGAATAACCCTGCGCACGGAAATTGTCCATGGCTTCTTTAAGCTTCATGTCGGAGTCGGAGAGCGCGCTTTCGGTGATTTCTACATGTATGTCATTTTTTGAGATGCCGTATTTTTCTATGCATGCGGAAACTTCTTTTACCGGATCTGAAAGCTCAAAATCAAGGCGCGAAAAATTTATTGAAACCGGAATCCTCGGATGCTGTCCGTCGTATGCGTCTTTAATGTGGCTGCACACTGATTCCATTACGAACATATCAAGCTTGTGTATCTGATGGTATTCTTCAAGCACCGGGATGAATGCCGCCGGCGAAATAAGACCGAACGTAGGATCATGCCATCTTGCAAGTGCTTCCGCTCCGCACAGCTTTCCTGTTTCCGCCCAGATTACAGGCTGATAGTAGACATGGATGTACCCTTCTTTTATTGCTGAATCTATGTTGTTGATTATGTACTTTTTTTTCTTGAATTCGGAATCCATTACGGCATTGTATTCTGCAATGTCATGCGAAAAATGCTTTTTTATGGAATAGCATGCATAACGCGCACGGTCAAGGGCAACGCTTGGAGCAACCGATCGTTTGAACGGGATATAGATTCCGCTTTTCAATCCCAGCTGTATCGTGGTTTCAAATCCGGCAATCTGCTGCTTTATATATTCAAGCTTTTCTTCAAGCCTGTCAGATTTTGCAAGGACTATGAAATGGTCGTCAGAAAAATGAGCCGTTATGTCTCCTTCGAATGTCCGAGCGACAATCTGCCCGACTGTCCTAAGAAAATCGTTTCCTCTGGTGAATCCGTATTTTTCATTGTAGTTTTTGAAATTTTCGATGTCCATGAAAACGAAGCGCATCAGAGAAACTTCAATGCTTTCGTCGTTCAGCTTTTCAACCGCTTCCTTTTGAAAATATTCGAAATTCGGAAGCCCCGTAAGCTCGTCAATCTGGGATTTGTTTTTCAGGTAGACCGTGAGCTTTTCAAGGTTCTCATCTTTTTGTGCTTCAAGCCTCCTCTGGTGATGGATGTTGATTCCCGCCATCAGGAGCGCGATCCAGAGAGTGAACGAATTGACCACTATGCTGTAAGTAAGCGGTGCCAGCCTGCTCTGTAGATAAAGGTAAATCCCGAACGAAACCGTCAGAATCAAAAAGTGGGTTACAGGATGCCAGACCAAAAGACACAGGCAGAAAACTTCCATGGTTATGAATGCGAATACCTGCCCGGATTTGTCATAGCTGATGTATGAGATGTACAGTCCGAACGTGATTGCCACGACCGTAAAGAAAACACGTATTCCGTTACCGACCAGCTGGTTCTGGATTTTTCCTTTCAAAAATGAAACCGAATAGATGAACATTATGATTGCCGTCATGAGAAGCACGATGTAAAGGGCAGTGTGCTGTATGAGCCACCAGAAAGTCCTTGTCCCGTCGCTGAAAATGGTACCCGTGAAAACCGTTATGATCATCCAGATTTCAAGAGCCGCAACGACGATGCTCACGTAGATGCTGGACACAGTGTTGGATCGGAAAAGATAGTCCTTCACATACTTACTGTAATTCAGCGTGGTAAATCTTTTGAAAAATGCATTCTTTACTTTTATAAATATCTTGCCCATAAGCCTCACCTTCAAATAAATTATAGAACAAACTGCGAAAAATACAAATTTTATTCGAGCGGAGGGTTTAATACCCCGCCCCTCTGGGGCGAAACAAGGGGTATTAAATCCGACTGCAATACCTTATGAGAACACCATACCGTGCCACAAGGTGGCGTATTGCTCTGCGGCGGGGTTGGTGATTTAAAAAACATTGAATGTCATGAATATCTTCCATATATATAGCGTTATATGCTAAACTACAGGTGAGAAAATATAAAAAGGGGTTGTTTAATGGAGACACAATTAAAAAAGCAGAGGAACTCTTTTTCGAGTTCAATAGGATTTGTTCTGGCTGCGGCAGGTAGCGCGGTCGGATTGGGAAACATCTGGAGATTCCCGTATCTTGCGGCAAAAGACGGCGGCGGACTTTTTCTTCTTGTCTATCTGATTCTTGCGCTCACGTTCGGATTTGCACTTCTTATAACCGAAGTCGCAATCGGTCGTAAGACACAGGAGAGTCCTCTCACGGCGTATAAAAAAATAAATCCGCGCTGGGGATTCCTCGGAATATTTTCGTTTGTGGTTCCGTTCATAATCTATCCGTACTATTGCGTAATCGGCGGATGGGTAATGAAATATATGTTCACATATCTTGCGTTCCAGGGACCGGCAGCAGTTCAGGACGGATTTTTCAGCGGATTCATCACTGCGCAGTGGCAGCCGATTTTCTTTGCGGCGGTCTTTGCGCTGCTTTGTTTCTTCATCGTATACAAGGGAGTCGAGCATGGAATCGAGCGTTACTCAAAAATTCTCATGCCTGTTCTTGCAATAATCGTAGTGTTCATTGCAATCTACTCGCTTTTCATAAAGCACACTGATGCAGACGGAGTGACCCGCACAGGTCTTCAGGGAGCCGCAATTTATTTCATCCCGGATTTCAGCGGTCTTACAGTTCAAAAACTTTTCACCGTAATCCTTGATGCAATGGGACAGCTCTTCTATTCGCTCTCAATCGCCATGGGAATTATGGTTGCTTACGGCTCATACATGAAAAAAGAAGTGAACCTCGGAAAATCAATAAACCAGATTGAAATCTTCGATACTGGAATCGCAATCCTTGCCGGCATGATGATTATTCCGGCTGTCTTTGCGTTCTCCGGCCGTGATGCAATGTCCGCGGGTCCAGGCCTTATGTTCATCACCCTTCCGAAAGTATTCGAATCTCTCGGTGCATTCGGGGAAGTGATCGGACTGATTTTCTTCGTGATGGTTATGTTCGCGGCACTCACCTCGGCTGTTTCAATCCTTGAGGCAATCACTTCCAGCATGATGGACAAATTCAAGTGGAGCCGCAAAAAGTCCGTCATCATCATGGCGGCCGCGACTTTTGTAATTTCCATAATCGTCTGCCTTGGATACAACGTGTTCTACTTCGACCTCAAGCTTCCGAACGGATCAAACGCACAGATTCTTGACATCCTTGACTACGCGAGCAACAACATCCTCATGCCGGTTGTCGGGCTTCTTACATGTATACTGATCGGTTGGGTTGCAAAACCAAAGACGGCTATAGAGGAAATAACTCTCAACGGAGAAAAATTCGGACGCAAGACGCTTTACGTGATAATGATAAAGTTCGTCGCTCCGGTTCTTCTTTTCATAATCCTTCTGACAGGATTCGGAGTGTTCGGAAAATAAA
>JAFPKH010000109.1:0-2511 GCA_017424825.1 Treponema sp.
ATCAGATTCTGATTTACTGCCTCTTGTAACTTCTTTCGATGTTCTGTCAGATTTGCCAGAGCCTGAAAATTCCTCTGATTTATCCCAACAGAAATATTCAAAAGCAAAATATATGGGCACTCATTGTCAGGGGCAAACGGAAATAAAACTAAATGATGTTGCTCCGACAATCAGAAGCGAACATCACGGAAACATCGAATACCGAAGGCTGAGCAAAGAACATGGTGGAAATCACACGAAAGAACTAAAGGAAGGGTTACAGGAACGAAGGCTTACGGTTCGGGAATGTGCAAGAATCCAAACTTTCCCCGATGATTATCAGTTCATTCTGCCAAGGACTTCTGAAAATGCCTCTGTATCTTCAAGCGATGCCTATAAAATCATTGGAAATGCCGTGCCGTGTCTGCTTGCATATAATGTTGCAAAAAATATCGAAGGCAAGTGGCATTTGTATTTTGGAGAAGACAAATGATTGTTTCGGAAAACAATGAGCCTGAACTTATCACTTTTCAAATCTTGATGAAGAAAACTGACAAATATCTGAATGCAGAAGCAAAAGGGCATGAAGATTACTTTGCAAAGAGGACGGCACAACTTCTAGAGGAAGATGTTTTTTCTGCACTGAAAGACTGTGCAAAGGGAACGGATTTTGAAAGCACTATTCAACTTGTTTCTGGCGCACAGTTTCCAGATATTAGAATCAGCGACTTTTACGGTGTGGAAGTAAAGAGCACGATAAAAAATCACTGGACTTCTACAGGTTCAAGCATTCTTGAATCAACGCGGGATATGAACATCAAGCGTATTTTCATGACTTTTGGAAAGCTGGGAAAGCCTGTAGAATTTCGCTCACGCCCGTATGAAGAATGTCTGTCTGACATTGCCGTTACGCATTACCCACGTTATCGGATTGACATGGAACTTAAAAAAGGCGAAACGATTTTTGACAAAATAGGCATGAGTTATGATGAACTCCGCAACCTTGAAAATCCTGTTGAACCTGTTTCAAAATATTATAAGTCAAAATTAAAACCAGGCGAGCGTTTGTGGTGGGCAACGGATTCTATTGAAGAAAGTACAGCTCCAACGGTAAGATTATTTTCAACGCTCGACATCGAAGAAAAAGAAAGGATCAGGGTCTTACTTTATGCCATGTTTCCTGAAATTTTAGGTAACAGTTCCGATAAATACAACAATTCTTCACTTTTTATGCTTACCAGATATGGAATCATAAATCCATCATTCCGTGATATGTTTTCTGCAGGGGGAAAAGTTGATTTGCCTTTAAGAACAGGTCTGCTTGTTAAGATGCCAGCAGCTTTTGGACGCATCCAAAAATACAAGGATTTGATACAAGAAACTTTAGCAGAAACTCCAATTCAAACGCTTTCTGAAAACTGGGGCGTACTTGTTGATGAAAGAAATCGAATCGGGCAGTGGTGCGATTTATGTGCTGCTCAGTATGCCACAACGAAAGATAGTTTAGGATATGCTGTTGCACTGGAAGTACTTGAAAATATATTCTCAATCTATGAGAAAAATGAACATGTAGAACTTTATGTGGCAGAGCCGTAGGCTGCGTTAGGGATTGTAGCACCTTTAGTCCCGAACAAAGTGAGGGATGAGCCGAACAGGCGAAGTGCGAAAAGCCCGACCGCATAGGTGGCTTTGACATCTATGCGGGAACGCCCATATTTTTCCATTCCATAAAACGGTCTTCACCGCTTGTGATTGTTCCCGCCTTGCTTGTAAGCTGATCGCTCATTACACAGATACAGTTGTAAATGAACATGGAAGGAATTTCCTGCATGTAATTGCGAATCTGAGTATAAGCCTCACTTGCGTCGGTCTGCTCTCGGTTTGGAGATTTCAATTCAAAAAGACAGATTGGAAGTCCGTTTAAGAAAAGAGAATATCCGGGCGCTTGTTTGAGTTTTCAATAAATGTCCATTGATTTGCAACGATGTAAGAATTTTTGTCGCCAGGCTTTCCGGCATTTTCAAAGTCTGCAATATAGATGATATCAGATTTAGTTTCGCCATTTTGATGATAGCTTACTTCAATACCGTTCTGCAGATAGTCCATAAAAAGGGCATTTTTCTTTTTTAGTTCAGCATTTTCAAAATGTCGGAGTTTGAGGAGCGCCTCGTCAATTGCAGCAGGTGCCGCCTTTGGGTTCAGTCTGCGGATAGAATCTTCAAGAACAGAATCATAAAGCGGAGAATGCCAGTCGCGTTCAACATCCGGCCCATAAACATGCTCCCATCCCATATTCTGGAACAACTCAATCAGAGCATTTTCATAGGCTTCTTCGTTGTAATCGGACATATAATCAAAACTCCTTAAGGTTTAATTATACATCCAAAATACGTTTTTTCAATTAGCAAAAAATATTAAATCTTCCTGAACTTTCTCAACACTTGTTTGAAGGAAGCTTGCGGCTTTTGAGATAGTAATCAGTTCGTTGCTGAGTGCGTTATAAACAAGACGATTAAAACGGTTTGATTCTTC
>JAFPKH010000110.1:0-3356 GCA_017424825.1 Treponema sp.
AGCGAATTATCTTACTTCTGATTTGACGAACATCACGAAAGCGTCCGTAGGAGTGGAGATCCTCTTCTAAAGCGCATATATTCAATTAAGGCTGCCTGAATTTCTGGATGACACCGGATTTTCAGGCAGTTTTTTTATGCATTGAAATGACCTTTTTTGCACTAAATCGCGGTTCCCTAGGTGGTTTCGACTCCGCTCAACCACCGCTTATGAATCATAAACTGTTTTTACGGACATAGCTAAATAAAAAGCCCCCGGATTTTTTGTCCAGGGGCTGTATTTTTTTGTAGATTTTATCTTGCGTATTCTACGATGCGTGTCTCACGGATCATAGTTATCTTTATTCTTCCCGGATAGCGCAGGTCGTTTTCAATCTGCTTGGCTATGTTCTTTGCAAGCTCCTTTACATGGTCATCAGGAATCTTTTCGTTGTTGACCAGAATGCGGAGTTCCCTTCCGGCTTGTATTGCATATGCCTGCTCGACACCCTGGAACTTTTTGGCTATTTCCTCAAGGTTTTCAAGGCGCTTTACGTAATTGTCAACGGTTTCGCGGCGTGCTCCAGGTCTTGCTGCGCTTATTGCATCGGCAATCTGTACGATCACGGCTTCGACTGTCTGCGGCTCAACGTCGTTGTGGTGCGCTGCAACTGCATTTACGATCCTAGGATCCTCACCCATCTTGCGTACCATTTCGGCACCGACTTCGGCATGGTTCTGGTCGCTGTCAGTTTCGGCACCCTTTCCGATGTCATGAAGGAGTGCGGCTCTCTTTGCAAGATCCCTGTTTGCACCGACTTCAGCTGCAATCATGCTTGCAAGCTCCGCAACCTCTTTTGAGTGTGTAAGGACGTTCTGACCGTAGCTGGTACGGAAATAAAGCCGTCCGAGCATCCTGATCGCATCCTGTCCCATGTTGTGTATTCCGAGATCGAAGAGAACTTTCTCGCCTTCTTCGTAAATCTTCTGCTGGACTTCGCGCGTAACCTTCTGAACCACTTCCTCGATGCGTGCCGGATGGATTCTTCCGTCGGTTATGAGCCTTTCGAGCGCTTCTTTTGCAATTTCCTTGCGCACAGGGTCGAAGCAGCTTATGACCACGGCTTCCGGCGTATCATCGATTATGATGTCCACACCTGTCAGCGTTTCAAGAGCGCGTATGTTGCGTCCTTCACGTCCGATTATGCGTCCCTTCATCTCATCGCTAGGGAGCGAAACCGTTGCGACCGCTATTTCACTGGTCGTTTCCGTGGCAAGCCTCTGGATCGTCGTAACGAGTATTTCCTGAGCCTTTTTTTCTGCCGTCAGCTGTGCTTCCTGATCGATCTTGTTGAGCATTGCAAGCGCGTCATGGCGTGCTTCGTTCTCAAGGTTCTGGATAATCAGCGATTTGGCTTCTTCCTGCGTGAGTCCTGAAATCCTTTCAAGTTCAGTCCTGAGGGTTTCTTCCTTCGCATTCAGTTCCGTCTCGCGTTTTTCCATCTGAGCCGCAAGATTGGCGTATTCCTTGTCCTTTTTGTCCATTTCAAGGCTTCTTTGGTCAAGGATCTCTTCTTTTTTGTTCACACGGTTCTCGTATGTCTGAAGTTCCTTGCGGCGTTCACGGTTCTCCCGCTCCTGCTGGTTTCTGTCCTGAATGAGTTGTTCTTTTGCTTGGAGCTGAGCTTCCTTTTTATAGGCCTCGGCTTCTTTTATGGCATCCTGTTTAACCCGCTCGGCTTTTTGTTCCGCAGCGGAAAGTTGAAATCTGGCATAAACCCAGCGAATAGTCCATCCAAGAACAATTCCGGCAACGGGGAGAGCGACGTACAAAATTTTTTGTAACATTTTATGTCTCCAAGAATTGTAGAATTATTCATATATAATGTAAATTATTAGGGCTGTAATGTCAAACCCTAATGATTGTTTTCAGAACATTTTTTTTGAACGGCACATGCACCGTCAGATTGTTCCGCGGATCCCTAAAAATTTAACTTTTTAGAGATTTCCTATTTTCAAATGGAGATTTTTAAGATATCTTTATACGGAGATGAACAGTACGTTTCAAAATGCGGCAGATGTATTCCTCAGGACCTATGCGGACAAATTCTCTATCCGCGACATGCTGAAATTCTTTTCATCAGCAGGAATAAAGACCACTGCGCAGGAGTGTCAGGCATATCTGGATGAGTCCCCGTGGGTTTTTGCCCTTGAAAGCGGCGCGTATGTAACCAAGGCGGCTGCTTTTACAGGAGAAATTTTCAGCATACGTCCGACCGCACAGGAATTTGAGCAGGGAGTCCTTGTTCCCGGTTCCAGATGCATACCGTTCGTTGATTCCGAAGTGCTTTCATCTTCCCTGGTCTTTTTCATAAACGGAAAGCGCATCCCCAAAAAAGTGGGCACCTTTGACAGCGACACCGCAATCGACATGTTCCAGCTGTACGGTGAGGAATATGCGCCCCAATATATAGCTTCTGATCCAGCCAACAAAAACCTGGACATGGTTTCAAGGGAATTCGACCTCCCGAACAACGTCCGTCTGACCGGCCTTGACATGCGCATTTTTATTGAAGATTACGGCATGCAGCTCGGCGACAGGATTTTGTGTTCCGTGCTCAACTGGGACAAAGGTTTCCTTCAGGCAATGGTCGTAAGGGACGGAAAAAACAAATTCAACCGCGGGATAGACGGCAGCGCGAAAATCATGTGGTATGCCAAGCTTGAGGAATCGCTTCTTGAAAGCTTTGACCGCATGGGGCCTTGTGATTCAATGGAGTCGCAGCTTGCGAACGTTTTTTTTGAGAATTCCCGTGATCTGTGCGGTTCTTTGTGCGGCTCGGTGGAAGAATACCTTAACGGATATGCGAACAAGGTTGGGTTCTGTCATTTCGGAGTTGAGACGCGCCTTTGGTTCAAGGGACAGGACGTTCCTTCCATCGGAAAATGGAATTCATCGGGCTTCGAGGAAAAAAGGCATCACAAGTCGGCCCTTCCTTACGGTGTTTCGCAGGATGTGCTTGAGCAGTATATCTACGACATGATTTTTTCACGCAGCACTGATTTTGACAAGCTCATCGAAAAAATCTATCCGGATGATTATGTATTCCACAAAGATGAAAAATCCTATATACTCGAAGTGCTGAAAGACTTTTACGTTTCGATAAAAGGCAAGTACAACTGGTTCTCGGATGTTGCCGTGGGTGAAATCCGCAGTACGGCCCTTGACCTTTTCTCGGATGTCAGCGGCCTGATTTACAAGATTGATACCAATGCCGACGACGTGAAAGCGCTTCCTCAGCAGGAACTGGTGATCCTGACCCAGCTTTACGGGCATTTGTTCAGGATCATACGTTCATTGGGCGACACGGATGCCAT
>JAFPKH010000013.1:0-3162 GCA_017424825.1 Treponema sp.
AAAATGTCCGCAAAAAATGGAACACCGCAGTAATCGCCTTGTGGTATCCGCTACTTGAAAGAAAGAAAAATGAAACCGCGCAGATGCTTTGCGCACTGGAAGATTTTGCAAAGCTCGGAACAAATCCGTGCGGAACGGCAAGATTCGAGCTTGAAATCTACCGGAATGACAATCTTCCGCCTGAAATGCAGGGTGATGCATGTCCTCACATGAGGGGAAGCGGAATGTTCATAATAAATCCTCCGTGGCTTTTGGAAGAAAAAATGAACGAAGCCCTTTCCTTCATGCAAGGAATATTCTGCACCTGACTCCAAGGGAAACGGTGAACAATCTTAATGCAGATTATTCAGTGCCGTTCCCTGAAGCTCAATCAGAAGGGATTCAATTTTCAACGCCAGCTGAAAACTTTATGATCTCACCGTCTTTTGATGCCGTTATAGTGCTTCCATCCTGTATGTTTCCTTCAAGAAGCATGCGTGAAAGCGGATTTTCCACATAGGACTGCACCGCCCTTTTTACCGGACGCGCACCAAATGAAGGATCGTACCCGAGGTCCGACAGAAGATCTACTGCGGAATCCTCGAAAACCAAGTTTATGCGGCGGTCTGAAAGCCTTTTGCGCACTCTTTCCAGCTGCAGCCTGACTATAGATTTTATATTCTCTTTTCCAAGCTTGTTGAAGCATACTATCTCGTCAATCCTGTTAAGGAATTCCGGGCGGAACGAATGTTTGAAAAGTTCTTCAAGCCTTGCGTTCAGTTCGGAAGATGAGAGGCCGCTTCCTTCGCTTTCCAGAATCAGGTCGGATCCAAGGTTGCTCGTCATTATTATGATAGTGTTCTTGAAATCGACTACGCGCCCCTGACCGTCAGTAAGCCTTCCGTCATCCAGAACCTGAAGCAGGATGTTGAATACGTCCGGGTGTGCCTTTTCTATTTCGTCAAGCAGGACAACAGAATACGGTCTTCTTCTCACCGCTTCCGTAAGCTGGCCGCCTTCCTCATAACCGACGTATCCCGGCGGTGAACCGATGAGCCTTGTGACAGAGAATTTTTCCATGTATTCGCTCATGTCGATTCTCGTGAGGGATTTTTCATCGTTGAAAAGAAAATCGGCGAGTGTTTTTGCAAGCTCCGTTTTTCCGACTCCGGTTGGTCCCACGAACATAAACGAACCTAGAGGCTTGTTCGGGTCATTCAATCCGGCGCGGTTCCTTCTGATTGCATCTGAAACTGCGTTCACGGCTTCATCCTGCCCGATCACGCGCTTGTGGAGCACCTGCTCAAGATTCAGGTACTTCTGCTTTTCGCTGGTCATCATCTTGGAAACCGGAATTCCTGTCCAAACGCTAACGACCCTTGCGATATCCTCTTCCGTAACTTCCTGCCTCAAAAGGCTGTCGCGCTCACCGGAAACAACAAGCGACTTTTTTTCTTCATCAATCTTTTTTTCAAGCGCCGGTATCACTGAATATTTCAGCTCGGCTGCTTTTTCAAGGTTTCCTTCCCTGGTGTATTTTTCTTCCTCGAACTTTGCCTTTTCAAGATCTTCCTTAAGCTTGCGTCCGCCTTCAATCGCTGATTTTTCGTTCTGCCAGCGGAGTTTCATTGCATCGCGGCTTGCGCTTGTTTCTGCAAGTTCTTTTTCAAGTTTTTCAAGCCTTTCTTTGCTTGCAATGTCATCCTCTTTTGAAAGTGACTGCTTTTCTATTGCCAGCTGGAGCAGCTTTCTTTCAAGCTTGTCAAGCTCAACGGGCTGGCTTTCAATTTCCATTTTGATACGGCTTGCCGCTTCGTCAACAAGGTCAATGGCTTTGTCCGGTAGGAATCTGTTGGTTATGTAGCGGTTGCTCAATGATGCTGCAGCCACAAGTGCCTCGTCATTGATTTTTACGCCGTGGTGGATTTCATATTTGTCACGGAGTCCGCGGAGGATTGCAATGGTATCCTCAACGCTCGGTTCTGCACAAAACACCTGCTGGAACCTTCTTTCAAGCGCGGCATCCTTTTCTATGTATTTTCTGTATTCATTAAGGGTCGTAGCACCTATGACACGTAGATCGCCCCTTGCCAAAGCAGGTTTCAAGAGGTTCGATGCATCCATACCGCCTTCGCTTGCCCCGGCACCGACAATGGTGTGAAGCTCGTCGATGAAAAGTATTATCTGCCCTTCTGATTTTGAAACTTCCGTGATCACGGCCTTGAGCCTTTCTTCAAATTCACCCCTGAATTTCGTTCCTGCGACAAGCTGTCCAAGGTCAAGTGAAAGGAGCCTTTTGTTTTTGAGGCTGTCCGGTACGTCCTGGGATGCAATCCTTCTTGCAAGTCCTTCAACGATCGCTGTTTTTCCGACGCCCGGTTCTCCGATCAAAACAGGGTTGTTCTTTGTCCTACGGCTTATGACCTGCATTACACGCCTTATTTCCTCGTCACGTCCGATTACAGGATCGATTTTGTCCTGTCTTGCACGTGCTGTCATGTCAACGCAGTATTTTTCAAGCGAACGGAGCTTTCCTTCAGGATCGTTGGAATCTACCCTGTTGTTTCCCCTCACGGATTTCAATGCAGTAAGCGCCGCCTGCCTTGTTGCCCCAAGTTTTCTCAGAAGCTCCCCTGTTTTTCCGTCGCTTTCCGTCATTGCAAGGAAGATGTGCTCGGTTGAAAGATAAAGGTCTTTCATGGCGTTCATCTCATTTTCTGCCTTGGCAATTACTTTTTGCGCGTCAGGAGAAAAAGATGTTTGTGCGCCGCTTCCCGTAACGCTCGGATATCCGTTCAAAAGTGCTTCTATTTCGCTTTGTAGAGTTTGTTTTTTTATGCCTATCCTTTCGACAAGAGGAACGATTATTCCGTCTTCCTGATTCAGCATCGCATACAAAAGGTGCTCGCAGCCTATTTCACTGTGATCCCTCTGTCTTGCAAGCGAATCGGCTTCTTGAATTGCCGACTGGACTTTAAGCGTCATCTGATCAAAATTCATATTTTGCCTCCTGCTTACGTCTGAAAATATATAAAAATATTTTCCCGCAATCAAATTTTTCTGGAGGATTTTTAATCAGAAATTTTAAGCTCAGGAAATCCTTGACCGCGCGTTAAAGTTCAGGAAGCTCGTAGCCGCCGTATTCACAGACCATGTTTTCGACTCTTGCGTACTCAATCTGTT
>JAFPKH010000111.1:0-3094 GCA_017424825.1 Treponema sp.
GAAAAGCCTCCTGCATTTTTCTGCCATGTACGGAAAAAACGGCGCGGGGAAGTCGAACTTTGTCCGCTCCATTTCCGTTCTGAAAAATTTCGTGGTGGCGGGCACTCTTCCGCAGCGGGCGGGTGAATTGTGGTGCAGGATTGATGATGGGAATCAGTCAATGCCGACGGAATTTGAGATTGATTTCATTGCGTCGGGAAAACTTTATGAATTCAATCTTTCCATAATACTTGCGACCGGAATCATCACGAAAGAGGAGCTTGTCCGCATCAACGGAAACCGCCGGACGAAACTCTATTACAAAAATGCGGAGAGCGGCGGGTATAATTTCCATGGAAGCATCAGGGGACAGCGGAAGGACATTGAGGTTTTGAGCCGCACCTTTGCAATGAGCGGGAACTGTTTTTTGTTCTGCATAAACCACAACACGCAGGGATTCTATGCCACGAACCCACAGGCGCAGCCGCTAAGGGATGCGTTCCAGTGGTTCAAGGATACGCTCGAAGTAATCTTCCCCGACCAGCCTCTGCAGGAAACGTCGCTCCTTCAGTATGAAGTAAGCAAGTCGGATTTCGAAAAGCTGCTTAAGGAATTCGACACGGGCATTGAGGAAATAAGGCTTGAGCCTGTTTCAAAGGAAAAGGTTTTTGGGACCCTGGACTTCAGGATTCAGCAGAGAATCAATCTTGAAATGGCACTCGTTCCGTCCATCGCAAACAATATTGCCGCACTGAAAAATCAATTGTGGCTTACACTGCCGACTCAGGAACCTGGCCGCATTTACTCGCACGTAATCAGAAGCCGCAGGGATATTTTCATAATCAACCTTGAGAAGGACGGCGCGTTCCGCTTTTATGCATTGAAGTTCGTCCACAACATCGGCGGAAAAAAAATCGAGTTTTCAATGATAAGCGAAAGCGACGGAACCCACCGGCTGTTCCAGCTTTTGGAAATCCTTGTGTGCAAAAAGGAAAAGGTTTTCATAATGGACGAAATGACTCGGAGCCTCCATCCGAAACTTGCGGTCCAGTTCGTTAAAAAATTTTTCGAACGAGCAAACGGCCGCAGAATTCAGCTTGTGACTACGACTCACGAGACACGCATAATGAGCCACGACATTGTGCGCAGGGATGAAATCTGGATTTGCGACATGAACGGGGACGAAAGCACAAGACTGTTCAGCCTTGAAGATGAGCAGGTGCGCATTGATAAAGTCATGGATGAGAATTACATGAAGAATGTCTGGGGCGGGGTTCCGGTGTTTGAGGGGGAGGAGGGAGCCAATCAAAACTGATATAAATCCATCTCAAAAAATCTAAAAATTTCTCCTGAAAAACTGTCAATAAAAAGCATCTCCATTCCTCTTATAAATTTGGAAATGGGCAAAGTGCGGTGAACAGTGGACGAAGGGAGGAATTGTATGCCGGGGATTTATATTCTTTCTGACTATGGGAAGCTTTCTAAACAGAGTGAGCATCTTGTCTTTGATGACGGGAAGGGCAATGTTCAGAAGCTGTTGATTTCGGATATGGAAATGCTTGTTCTGCAGGGGAAGATTTCAATTACTGCGGACTCGTTCAGGTTAATGGCAAAAAACGGTCTGCCTGTGTACATTATGGAAAACGGTGCGCCGAATGTTTCCATTGATTACGGTCTTTCGAAGAATGGTTTCCTGAGGCAAAATCAGTACAGGATTCAATCCGATGCAAAAAAATCATTGGGGATTGCGAAGGCGATTGTACAGGGGAAAATCAAAAATCAGCTTACGTTTCTCAGGCGATTGGAAAGGCTCGGCGGATTGTCATTGGACAGGCAGATTGCAGGAATGGACGGGTATTTGAAGAACGCTTCGAGGTGCAATAACAAAGAAAAACTCAGGGGATTGGAAGGATGTTCGGCAAGAGCGTATTTTGATCTGTTTGATTTGAACATAAAGCCTGACTGGGCAGTTTTTGGAACAAGAAGCCGGCAGCCTCCGAAAACGAATGTGAATGCAGCCTTGAGCTATATATACTCGCTTCTTGAATGCAGGGTTCAGTGCGCATTGGAAGCCGTAGGGCTTGATACGATGTGTTCGAATCTGCATGAGATGACTTACGGAAAAAATTCCCTTGTGTTTGATTTGATGGAAGAATTCAGAACGCCGATTGGGGATGCTTTGTGCTGCACTGTTTTCAATCACAGCATGATTTCGGAGACGGATTTCTGCAATGCGAACGGAGGCGTTTATTTGACTTCCGATGGATGCTCGAAAGTCATAAATGCGTTCGAAAACAAAATGAAATCCGAAGTGCTTTATGAACCTGAGGGGGAGACGCTTTCATATCTGAAGATTATATTTGAGCAGGCCAGAGCCTACAAGAGATTTACATTGGGGCAGACCGATTCGTACAGGCCGTTTGCGATGAGGTGAAATGTCGGTGGCGCATTACATAATCGTGTTTGATGTCTTTGACAGCAGACGGCGAAGGAGACTGGTAAAAATTCTGGAGAACTTTGCATACCGGATTCAGATTTCCGTTTTTGCAATGAAGTGTGATGACAGGACAATGGCACGCTTGAAAACTCTTGTTGACCGGACGATAGATTCGGATGAGGATTCCGTCTTGATTTTTCCATTGATGACTCAGAACTGGGAAAACCGAATCGTGATGGGAATTGAAGAAACAGGATTAAAAGTCATGGGTGGAATGGAAAAGGATGCGGTGATTCTATAGCGTTTCGGCTTGGGCATTTTTTCCCGACCGCTGACCGGCCTGATGCATTCAAAAAAACTTGTGGAAATCTACGGCATGTGCTATTATATAGATAAGATTTGCCGTTTAGACATTCGCAAAACGTAATTTCTTGTATTATAAGGAATTACGGGGGCGGAAGCCGAGGAGGAGCTTGGTTTGTACCAAAAGATGCCGGATTTGATGGAGACATTCGGAAATGGCATTTTAATTCCTTATATTATAAGGAGTTACAAGGGAAGAGTCTAAATGGGCGTGACCTGTTTAAGGGATTAAGACTCGTGCCTTCGCAGAATTCTTCACTGCAACAGCCGACGTCGTGTCTAAATGGGCGTGACCTGTTTAAGGGATTAAGACCA
>JAFPKH010000112.1:0-5268 GCA_017424825.1 Treponema sp.
AATTCCGAAAATATAGACAGAGTTTGGGTGGCAAAAGCTGTCCGCTCAAAAAAGGTTATAGGAAAAACACGGAAAATCCAAGTGCATGAACCGGACTCCCATGCTGCCAATGCATCCGGCAATTGGAACAAGGAATCGGCTGATACCCCGGACGACCGGATTTCCTAATCTTAAAGGAGCTGACTATGGGAAACTACACATTAAAAACGATCGGGAATCACAATGACCGCATGACCGTCATAAAGGAAGTGGAGGACGGATATGTGGTGCGCATCACGAGGGACAAGGACGGATACACAGACGTTACGACATCCTATATCCACAGGGCACTTTTTGAAAGCTGCCTGCGCACCGGGTACATAGTGAAAATTGACGACGCTTCGGACAAACTGGCCGTAAACGCCTGAAGGAAAGGAAAATGAAGCAAAGAACCTTGGAAAACAATGATTTTTCAGGGTTCTTTTTTTTCATCGCACAAATGCCGAAATCATTTCCGACGCCGCACTGAATTTCACGTTCCTGTCGTTTTCACGGGGGAGCCAGTGGATTTTCACGCCTTTTCTCTCCATGCCCCGGAACCATGTTTCCTGCCTTTTCGCAAACTGACAGATCGAGTGGTACAGCTGCTCCGTCATTTCCTCAAGGCTTCCGATTTTTCCTTCAAGATACAGGCTCACGAACCTGTATTCAAGCCCCAGCTTTTCGAGCCTTTCCCATGAATAACCTGAATCATGCAGGCCGGCTATTTCTTCAATCATGCCGTGGTCAAGCCTCTCCAGAAGCCTTTTTCTTATGTTGGAGCGCATCTCATCCCTTTCAAGCGTAGTGCCTATGACGAACGCATTCACGTCAGGGCGTTTCTCAAGCTTTTTCCTTGCCTCATCACATTCCGGGCTTTTCATGAAAGACGCTATCTCTATTGCACGTATTACCCTGTCACGGAGGAGAAGGTCGCTTTTGTTGTGAAGGTCGGGCTTCATCGAAAGCAGCATGGAATCAAGCTCACCGAGGGATTTTTCTTCAAGCTCCTTCCTCAGCTCAGCATTTTCAGGCACAGGGACAAAATCGTACGAGCGAAGGACCGAATCAATGTACATGCCGGTTCCCCCGACCACGAAAGTCATCTTTCCTTCAGCCACGTTCCTGTTCATGATGGAATAGAACTGCTGCTGGAAATCGAACACGTTGTATTCGGTATCCAGCGTAGCTACGTCTATGAGATGGTACGGGACGGTGTATTTTTCACTGCCCCCCCCTGGAAGTTTCCTTGTTACGGTATAATCCTCAATGTCTTTTCCGCTTCCGATGTCCAGCCCCTTGTAGACCTGACGGCTGTCGGCTGAAATGATTTCCCATCCGTATTCAACGGCAAGAGACACACCGAGCGCAGTTTTTCCGACCGCCGTAGGGCCCAGAAGAACCACGCAGTTGATTTTTTCCCCCATGATCAGCCGAGAACCCTGCATACGGCGCACTTGAGGTACTCGCTCTTAGGATAACCCATGAGAAGAGGATGATCCGGAGCCGCACCGCGCTTTTCAAGCACCTGTATGCGCTTGTGGCTGTCCATGGCCGCATTCGTGAGCATCGAATAGAAAGTGACCTCATCGAAATACGCAGAGCATGAGCAGGTCACGAGTATGCCGCCCTCGTTCAAGATCCTCATGGCACGCAGGTTTATTTCCTTGTATCCTCCGTATGCCTTCTGGATAAGCTTCGCGCTTTTGGTGAATGCAGGTGGGTCAAGGATTATCACGTCGAATTTTTCACCTTCGGCCTCATATTTTTTGAGCAGGTCGAACACGTCGGCACACACTGCCGTCATTTTTCCACCGGCTCCGTTAAGCTCTATGTTGGAATTGACAAGATCCACGGCTTCCTGGGAAATGTCCGCGCTTATGACTTCCCTTGCGCCTCCGTTCACTGCGTTGAGCCCGAAAGCACCTGTGTGGGTGAAAGTGTCTAGCACCCTTTTTCCGCGGCAGTATTTTTTTATGGCCTCACGGTTGAATTTCTGGTCAAGGAAATAGCCTGTCTTCTGCCCGTGCGCTATGTCCACGTTGATCTTGAGGGAATTCTCCGTTATGACGACGGTATCAGGGCCGCTCTTGTATATCCAGCCGGATTTAAGCGGAAGCCCCTCTTTTTCACGCACCGGCGCATCGCTTCTTTCATATATTCCGTCGCACTTGACGCATGACTTCAGGGCTGAGATGATTTCGTCCCTGAATCTTTCGCATGCAAGCGCAAGGAACTGAACCACAAGGTACACTTTCTGTCCGCTCACATACTTTTCCGCTATAAACCCCGGAACAAAATCCGACTCACCGTAGACAAGCCGGCAGCTGTCAGATTCACCGAAGGAAATTTTCCTGATGTTCACGGCATCCGCAATGACTTTCCTCCAGTACTCATCAGGAGACGCCATTATCACGTCGGCATGGGCGCGTCCAATAAACCTGACCGTTATCTTCGATTTTTTGTTCAGGACTCCTGTTCCAAGAAAAATCCCCTTTCCGCCGTAGACTTCAACGATGTCGCCGTCACGCAGGCCTGATTCCCCCACGGAAGTAGTCTTTACCCCGCTGCCGTCATCCGCGTACCATTTTGCGGAAAAAATCTCGTTGTCATAGACCCAAGGGAATCCCTGGTGGATCTCATGCTCTTCATTCGCCTTTAAAATTATATGTGCATACTGATTCATGCCTTCGACTATATTCCATAAATCAAATCTTCGCAACAAACCCTACCTTGACACAAGGCTTTTTTTATAGAATATTTATTTTCATGAAAAAACAAGAGTTTTCCCGGCAGTATCTTGAATCAATTTCGACGGCCGACCTGATTTCACTGGCTGATGACTACGGAATCGACATTCCGGCGAACCTTACCAGGAAATTCATAATCGGCGAGCTTCTTGAACTTGCAAGGGAGCTTGAAAACGATGAGGAATCCGACAGCGACGTGCATCTTACGGACGATACGGTCGCACTTCCCGACTCGCTTCCGAAGAGCTACAACGAAACGCAGATTTTTGCGGTGACAAGAACGCCTGCATGGGTCTTCGTGTATTGGGACATAAGCGAAACCCAGCTTTCCATTCTGAGAAACGACCCGGATTTCGAGAATCTCCTGCTCCACGTGGCATTTTTCGACAGCCCGACGAGCGACACCCCGATAGACGGCTTCGACGTGCGCATATCGGAGCATGACAGGGAACAGTACGTTTTCATACCGGCCGGAATGAGGTACGTCATAATCAACCTGAAGTCAAATTTCTTTGACGGAAGCCAGAAAGTCCTTGCCTACACCAAAAGGCTTGAGATACCGCAGGAAGGAAGCGCAGTAGCCTCTTTGCAGCCGGGACAAAAAATAGAAATGAACCGTCTTGTGGAGCTTTCCGGAATGGAAGGCATAATCAGGGATCATTACAGAAACCACCGCCAGTCGTTTTCATGAAGGTGAGCCAGATGCCGAACAAAAAACTTATTTTGATAATCAACGCCGACCAGGCATACATACGCAAAGTTTCGGAGGACGACATTTTTGCAGCCCCGAACGACATACTTTTCTCGGCGATCACCGACACCTACATTCCCCTCGTGGAGATGATGGAGCGTCTGGAAGCAGAAAGCGTGCCTTTCAAGATCGGACTGGTGATAAGCCCTATTGCATGCGAGCTGCTTGAAGACCCGGCCGTGCAGAAACTCTACCAGAAGCACCTTGAAAAAAGGATTGAAATCGGCGGTATAGAGCTTAAAAGGAACTCAGGCGACGAAAAAATCCTAGGTATAATCAGGTCTCAGCTTGAAAACCTTGAAAAGAGGCTCGATCTGTTCGTAAACAAATACCAGAGGCGAATAATCAAGCAGATAAGGAAATTCGTGTCCAAAGGATTCGTGGAGATAATCCCGACTGCGGCGACATACGCATATCTTCCGCACTATGCCGACCTGACCGAAGCGCTTAACGCCCAGATTGAGACCGGACTGTATTCCGCAAGGTATTTTTTCGGGGAAACGGGAGACGGATTCTATCTTCCGTACCTTGGTTGGGCATCAGGATTCGAAAAGATACTCCGGCCTTATGGAATAAATTATACCGTGCTTGATGCAAAGGCGCTTCTTTTTGCGGAGACACCAAGCGAAAAGGGAATATTCTGCCCCGCAAGGACAAACAATTCGCTAGTTCTCTTCGGAAGGGATCCTGACACCCCGCTTGACATCTCAGGTGAGGACGGATACATGCAGAGCGGAAAGTATCTTTCGGTCGAAAGGGACGTCGGCTTCGAGCTTCCCGATGAAGTGCTCCAGGAACTGATTGAAGACGGAGCGCCGAGAGTCCAGACAGGATACAAATACTGGGCCAAAACTGAAGATTCAGAGGAAAAAGTGCTTTACGACCAGGACGAAGCTTCCGAGCAGGTCTGCCTTGACGCAAAGGACTTTTTCGACAAAAAGAAATACAAGCTGACCGAAGCCGCAAAGGAACTCCCTGATGACGATGCATTGCTGGTATGCACGGTCCCGGCTGAATATCTCGGCCAGTCTTGGTATGAGGGCATGAAGTGGCTTGAACAGGTCATACGGCTCGTTGCATCTGACGGCGACATAGAGCTTTCGGTCTGCAAGGACTGCATAAAAAAACAGTTCTCGCTTCAAAAGATCACGCCTTACCCATGCTCAGGAGGAGGAAGCGGATATTCCGAAAACCTGATCGACAGCTGCAACAACTGGATGATGCGCTACACAAGGAAGTCCACCGAACGCATGATAGAGCTTGCAAGCAGATTCCCGGGTGAAACGAGCCTCAAGGCACGCCTTCTCAACCTCGGTGCAAAGGAAGCCCTGCTGGTACAGTCAAGCGCACTACCGAAGATGATTCAGGAAGAACAGTGCCCGGATTTTGCACGCGAAGAATTCAAGGACGACATCCTTTCGTTTTCACAGGTATTCGACGCCCTTGCAAGCAACTCAATCAGCACGGAATGGCTCACCACGCTTGAAAAGGAACATCCCCTGTTCCCTTGGATAAACTACAGGATTTTCAGCAAGAAAAAATAAAACCCGCACAAATCCCATGAAACACACAGGGCATAAAAAAAGCTCTGCCAGTGGGATTAGTGGGAAAAGCTGACAGAGCTGAGTGGGAATCGTCCAACATAAATAGTGGATTTATATTGAAACTAATATGGACTATACACCAGATATAGCGGTATGTCAAATTCTTTTAAAAAAAGATTTTCAAATATAACAAAATTTTATAATC
>JAFPKH010000113.1:0-11309 GCA_017424825.1 Treponema sp.
AAAATTCGAGCTTTTTGATACTTATGACATCCAGCTTATAATGAACGGCCTTGAAATACAAAAAAAGCGCAAGGATGCCGTTTTCCAGTTCAATCAGATTTTTGAAAAAATGTATGAGAACATTTCCGGAATAAGCGGAGTGAACATAAGATATCTTCCATCGTGGAAAAATCCTGATGAAGTTTCTCTTCCTAATATTGATGAAATCATGGAGACAGTCAAAAGCAAGCGTGAAATTGAGCGTGCACTTGGAACGACAGTCACCGGGCCTCACAGGGATAAAATCGTATTTGAAAAAAACGGCGGATCATTTGTGCCCAAGGCTTCCACAGGTCAAAGGCGGCTGATTGCATTGATTTTGCGGACCGCACAGGCTGTTTTTTATACACAGGTGACTTCCAAAAAACCCGTTCTGCTCATGGATGACGTCATGCTTGAGCTTGATCCTGAAAAACGCCGTAAACTGACCGCTTTGCTCCCTGATTATGACCAGCTTTTCTGTACTTTCCTTCCGGGGGAGCCTTATGAAAACTATATGCATGAAAGCACAAGGGTTTATAAAATCGAAAAAGGGGCTTGGACTGAATGCAAATGAACGGTGAAATTGAAAATATAAATAGTCTCCTGCATAAGACGTTCAACAGCTTCGTTGTGGAAGGCTCAAAAAATGCCAGCAAAATAGTCGAGGCATGGTCTTCTGTTCTTTCCAAGATAAAGTCGGTTAATCAAACGGAAAATCCGAATGAAGGGGCAAATTTGCTTGACCACAGCCGGGTCGTTGATTTGAAAAACGGAATCCTCCTGATAGAAGCCGATCATCCCGGATGGATTTCGCTTTTGCAGTTCCACAAGAAATTTATCCTCAAGGGAATGCAGATGTACGCCGGAGATGTGGAGATAAAATCGCTTGCATTCAGATTGAGGGGAAGCAATGCGGAAATTCAGTCGAGCAATAATGCGGACGTTGTGCGTGCCAAAATCGAAAAAAGAATAGAAGATGAAGAAAAAAATCTTGCCGAATCTGATTTTGAGCCTAAAAACAACCAAAAAACGTACAAAACTGAAGATTTGCCGCCTGAATTGGCAGGAATTTTTGCAGATTTGAAAAACAGTATGTTGACCAACTCAAAAGAATAATGATAATATGACCTCTACTACTGTAATTTGGGAAATTATTTTTTTAGATAGGAGTCGTTCATTATGTTACGTACATATCAACCAAGTAAAGTAAAGCGCAATAGAAAATTCGGATTCCGCGCACGCATGAAGACCCGTGGTGGTCGCATGGTTCTTTCTCGCCGCAGGGCAAAGGGACGCTGGAAGCTGACTGTTTCTGATGAGAAGAAGCCTTATCAGAATGGTCGCAATCAGACTGCAAAGATGTAATTTTCGCAGGATCTTTTTTGTAGGATGGAAGCAGACTTGTTAAAAACAGGACGTTTTACGCGTGAAGAACATATAAAACGTCCTGCTGACATCCAGAAACTTTTTAAGACGGGAAAGAGAGTCAGCGTTTCCGGAGCAAAACTCTTCTTTATGCTGAATGACCGAAAACTTAACCGTATCGGTTTTCCTCTTCCGCGCGGATATGGCAATGCTGTTGAAAGAAACAGATCAAAACGCTATAGCCGCGAAGCATATCGTTTTTTTAAAACACACCTGAACACCGGCTATGACATGCTATTGTTAGTATACCCCGGAAATGACTCGTTCCACTCGCGGTGTGAGCAATTTAAGATATTATGTCAAAAGGCTGGTTTATTGGCGGACTGAGCAAATTTTTTTCAAAATTTTTCAGTCTTCTGATACGATTTTATCAAGTTTTTATTTCTCCTCTTTTTCCACCATGTTGCAGATATACACCCACGTGTTCTCAATATGCGCTGGAAGCAATCAAAAAACATGGTCCTATAAAAGGGCTTTATCTTTCTGTCAGGCGGATTTTGAGATGCAATCCATTCCATAAAGGTGGATATGATCCTGTTCCGTCTGATCTAATCTGGAGATTTCATTATGGAAAGAAATACCATTATAGCAATTTTGCTCAGTGCGGTTGTTCTAATTGCATCGCTGGTTGTCGAAGTGACAGTCATCCTTCCGAAGCAGCAGGCAGCGGCAGAACAGCAGCGGATTGAGCAGGAGGCTCAGGCACAAAAACAGGCTGAGATTGCAAAGGCAACCGAAGAATCAATTTCGACTTACTCAGACGAAAAAAATGATTCTGCACCTGTTGAGCAGATTCCGGAGCAGCAGATTACGATCAAGACAAACAAAGTCGAAGCTGTGTTCACAAACAAAGGCGGAGACATGATCAGCTACAAACTGCTTGAGCATATCGACAAAGACACAGGATCCGGCGTTCAGATGGTGGATAATGTGACCGCAACAAACAGGGCTTTTGCTTTGGCGTTCGGAGATTCAAATTCTTCAATTGTAAATGAAATTTTCAACGTAAAGCAGGAAAATGAAAATACTCTCGTTTTCACAAGGGATTTTGAAATCAAGGACAGCCTTGGCATTCCTCACAGAATCACTCTTTTGAAGCGCTATGAGTTTCTTCCTGATGAATATGTGTTCAAGCTTGGAATCGGACTGAAGACTTATGACAAGAACGGTCTTGATGTAAACGGAGCTGCATATACGATCAGAACTTCTCCGCAGATTGGACCTTACTATGACAAGAAAAAGAACCGCTATGAAGTCCGCCAGTATCTTGCTTACAATGAAGGCAAAAACCGCGTAAGAAAAAATATTTCTGACAAAGAATACAATAAATCTTATGACTGGGCCGGTGTCGGAGGAAAATACTTTGCAATCCTCGTGAAGCCGGAAGACATTTCAAAAATGAGCCCTATAGTCAGGACATCGACGAAAAGCGAATCTGATTACATGGATTCTCAGGTGTTCTATACAAGAAATCCGATTGAAAACGGTTCTACGGCTGCGGTTCAGGATGTGTACTATGTCTACATCGGACCAAGAAGCGAAACTGAACTCAACAAATACAGCACCGCTGATACAAACGCATGGGGCTTGGCAAACGCAAAATTCAATCAGGCACTCCAGACCGGAGGATTCCTTACGCCTATTGAAATTGCTTTGAAATGGGGCTTGGAGATGATTCACAAGCTCGTCAAGAACTGGGGTGTGGCAATCATCATACTGACCATAATCCTTAAGCTGATTCTTTTCCCGTTGAGCCGCAAGAGTGCAATGGGTACGCTTAAAATGCAGCAGCTCCAGCCAAGGATGAAAGAAATTCAGGATAAATACAAGGACAACAAGGCAAAGCTCAGCGAAGAAACGTCAAAATTGTACAAGGAAGCAGGCTATAACCCGGTATCCGGTTGTCTTCCAATGATTTTGCAGATGTTCATTTTGTTCGCTCTCTATAACGTATTCAACAACTATTTTGAATTCCGCGGAGCAACCTTCGTCAAGGGATGGATTGATGACCTTTCCGTCGGTGACAGCGTATTCTCATGGGAAAAGAACATCATGCTGATTTCATCGTTCACTCAGAACAACATAAGAATTTTGCCGATCATTTATCTTGTTTCACAGCTTCTCAACGGAAAAATCACACAGTACGGCTCAGGAGCAACTCAGAGCAAGGGACAGATGGTGTTCATGATGTACGGTCTTCCTATTTTGTTCTTCTTCTTGTTCTACAATGTTCCGAGCGGACTTTTGCTTTATTGGACGGTCAGCAATATCTTCCAGATTGGACAGCAGCTTGTCATCAACGCGACCATGAAGAAAAAGCGTCTGGAAATGCAGAACAATATGCCGGCTGTGAACAAAAACGTCCTGAAATTCAAGGGCGGCAAGAAAAAAACACGCTAAAAATCATTTTACGAGGTAAATATATGACATACGAATTTGAAGCAGAATCAGAAAAAGAAGCTATTGAAAAAGCAGCGAAAGAGCTTGGATTGGAAAGGGATCAGTTTGACGTGGAAACTCTTGAACTCCAGAAAAAATCCCTTTTCAAAAAAGGATATGCAAAAATACGCGTTATTCCGGTAGATACCGTGAACCATGTCGAGCCTGAATTTGAAGGAAGGGTTCCGAAATCAGTTTCAGCAGGAGTTTCAGGCGGTGCGCTTGCAAATCCGATGCCTCAGGATGAATTTGAGCAGAAGCTCGTTGATTTTGTGGCTCAGACAATAGAAAAGATGGGTTATGACATTGCCGCTGAAATCATGTTCCGCGAGGAAAAAAAGATAGGAATAAAGCTTACAAGCTCCCATTCTTCCATTTTGATCGGACGCAAGGGAAAAAATCTGGATGCATTGCAGCTTTTGGCGAATGTTTATGCCGGTCACCTGGGAAAAGAAGATGTAAGGGTCATTCTTGACAGCGAAAACTATAGGATCCGCCGTGAAGAAACATTGGTGCGCCTTGCATACGTTACGGCTGATAAAGTCAGGTCAAACAGGAATTCAATCCTTTTGGAACCGATGAATCCGTTTGAAAGAAGGCTTATCCATACAACTTTAAATGATATCCCTGATATTGAAACTAAAAGCGAAGGAGATGGTTTATATAAGCAGATACGCGTAATCTACAAAGGAGTACGCTGAAAACCGTCTTTTTTGGAGGGGAAAATGAGATTTGCTAAAACCGTTTTGGTTGCTTGTGGACTTGTTTTGGCATCAAGTGCAGCTTTGTCTGCTTATGATTCAAAAAATCTTGTTAGTTCGGGCGTTTATGCTGAATTGAAGAAAAACGGATCTGTTGAAAAGTCATATTTCAATCAGGCCAACGTCAATCCGGCGCTTGCTCCGAATACAGATTTGGCAAGGGCTGCGAAAGATGTCTGGACAAGTTCGAAAAAACCGGTGTTTATCTGGGAAAAGCTTTATCTGCTGCCTAAATCTTCCATTGCAAATGGAAATGAATCCAGGGTCAGTATTGAAGCTGTTTCTAAGATTTTGCGTTCATTGAGTACCCTTGAAGGTATAAAATATTATTCAAGCAAGAAAAAATGGGAAACTTTGTATAAAGAAGCTTATTGTATTGCCGGACCGAAAGACAGAAAAAAGGTTCCCGACGATACGAGCGGCAGTGCTGATGGAAAAGTGATTTATTGCATGCAGAATGACAATTCTTTTGGTAAAATAAATTACAAGATTGAATACCGTCAGACAGCACAGGAAATAAGCGCAATTTTTACAAACACGACCGGCCTTTTTATTGGTCCCATAAAAGGAATTGCGGAAGACAACCTGAAAATTTCCGTTGTTACGGTTGACTGCGGTTCCGAAATGATGGTCTATCTGCTTGTAAAGGCAAATTTCCCGGCCATAGGATTTCTTGAGGATAGTATGAAAGAATCCTTGGGTTCCCGATTGGAAGCCCTTTATAAATGGATGATAAGCAAATTCTAAAAACAAAGGGGATAAAAATGAAAAAATCAATTCTGGCGTTGCTTTTGGGCTGCGTTTTAGTTTCACTTGGAGGATGTAAACCTGCTATGAACAGAGCATTGGATGGAAAGGAAGGACTGTTTGCCGTCATCGATACTGCAAACGGTGAAATTGTTTTGGAACTGTTTTACAAACAGGCACCTTTGACTGTAACCAATTTTGTTGGTCTTGCAGAAGGAACTTTGGATGCCGCAAAGGGAAAGCCTTTTTATGACGGACTTAAATTCCACAGGGTAATCAGCAAGGCAAACGGCGATCAACAGGACTTTATGATTCAGGGCGGTGATCCAAGGGGTACAGGAAGCGGTGGTCCTGGATATCAGTTCCCGGATGAAATAGTTGATGGGCTTACTTTTGACAGACCTGGATATCTTGCAATGGCTAATGCTGGAGCCGGAACTAACGGTAGTCAGTTTTTTGTAACGATCGTTCCTACGACATGGCTCAACGGAAAGCACACGATTTTCGGATCGGTCGTTGACAGTAACAGCCAGAAGGTTGTCAATACTCTTAAACAGGGAACTATCATGAAGTCCGTGAAGATTTACCGCTTGGGAGAAGAGGCTTCAAAGTTTACCGCAACACAGGCAGATTTCGACAAGCTTCTTAACGGAATCAAAAAGGCTGCGGAAGAAAAGAAAGCTTCTTATTTGAATGAGCAGATGTCTTATATCGAAAAGAATTACGGTGATTTTGAAAAGGATTCATCTGGAATTTATTACAAGGTTACAAGACAGGGTGCAGGTGCAAAGACTGGATCTTTCAAGAACGTTTCTACACACTACAAGGGATATTTCTTGAACGGCGATGTTTTTGACCAGTCACAAGGCCGTGGACCGCTGGACTTTATGACCGGTGCAGGGCGCATGATTCCTGGATTTGACCTTATGACACAGGACATGAAAGTCGGTGAAAAAAGGACTATAATCCTCCCGCCGGAATATGCCTATGGTGAAGACGGTGCCGGAGATGTAATTCCGGGAAACACTTATATCATGTTTGATATAGAGCTTCTTGACGCAAAATAATTGATTGGGGCTGCCTGACAGGGCGGCCCTTTTTTGTCCAGATGAGCGGAAAAAAATCATTTTCTATCGAGCGGATTTCTTTTTTTGCTGCTTTGTGCATGTTTCTTTCCGTCGTAGAATATTCAATTCCAAAGCCCCTCCCCTTTTTAAGGCTTGGACTGGCAAATCTGCCGGTAATAATTGCTTTAAAAAAAATTAATATAAAAGAAATCTTTGCACTCTTGTTTTTTAAAATACTTGTACAGGCGTTAATTACAGGTACTTTGTTCAGCTATGTATTTTTGTTCAGCTTTTTCGGAACGATTGCAAGCGGTCTGGTTATGCTTTTTGTCTATTTGCTTTTATACCGGATTGGATTTGTATCGAACATTGCCGTTTCGCTGTCAGGTGCTTTTTTAAATTGCTTTACCCAGCTGCTTTTTGCGAAATACATAATGTTCGGCGGAAATGTAAAATATGTTGCCCCCGTCCTGCTGATTTCATCTTTTGTCACAGGTTTGGCTCTGGGTATATTTGCGAATATATTTGAAAACAAATCAAAATGGTTCGATTCGTTTAATTCAGAGGTTTTCCACAACCAGACTGAATTACCTGAAAATAAATCCGTACCTGTGGAAAATCTGTGGAAAAAATCATTGCTAAAATTGTCTATCTCCCTGATTGCTATGGTGACAGTTTTGGTATGCAAGAATTTATGGGTACAGATTTTTACGGTCGTCTTGTTCTTTGTTTTGACCGCCATAAAAAAACATGGAAAAATCAGATGGATTCCTTCACTTATAATATTGCTCAGCATAACATTTTTCAGTCTGCTAAGCCCGGCCGGAAAAGTTTTGTTTACGTTCGGCAGCTGGAAAATAACGTCAGGTGCTTTGGTTTCCGGCTTGCAAAAAGGTCTTTCGTTGATAGGCATGGTTTATATCTCTCAGTTTGTTGTGGATAAAAACTTCCGTCTGCCTGGTAAATTCTTTTCTGTAATCGTATACATTTTTTTGATTTATGATAAACTCACCGCTGAAAAGATGGCTGTCAAGAAAAAAAATATAATATCGGTCATAGACGAAAAACTTATGTCAATTACGGAAAATATGGGTCATGGATTATCCTGAAGAAATAAAAAATCTGCCGGTTTATGGGCATTTGGACGACATTTGCGGCACATTGAAAAAATCCGGGAGCCATTTTATGGTTTTGACCGCAGATACCGGAGCCGGAAAATCAACTGCAATACCTCTTGCCCTTTTGAAACATTTTTCAGGCGGCATTTTGATGCTGGAACCTCGCCGTCTGGCTGTTTTGAATGTTGCAATGCGTGTTTCTTCACTTTTGGGCGAAAATACTGGTGAAACATGCGGCTATACCATGCATTTGGAAAGCAAATCAAGCGAAAAAACACGGTTTACTGTGCTCACAGAAGCTATATTAACGCGAAAAATACAAAACGACCCTTCGTTAGCCGGGATTTCTGTTGTGGTTATCGATGAATTTCACGAACGTTCGTTAGCTGTTGACTTGGCACTTGCGTTTTTGAAAGAAATAATGGCTTTGCGCGATGATTTGTATGTCATTGTTATGTCTGCAACGATGGATACAAAAAAAATCTGCGGATATCTAGGAGAAAATACGCCATGCTATTCTGTTCCCGGAAAAATGTATCCTGTGGAAATCTCCTATAAACAAGACTGGAGCATGGAAAAAGCCGTAATGGAAGCTTTAAAAGAAATCCATGAAGGTTCAGTTCTTGCTTTTTTGCCGGGAATTCGGGAAATAAACGGGGTAAAATCAGCTTTGACCGGCTGCATTGATGAAAATTCCGTGGATCTTGAGATTTTGCACAGCTCAATACCGATAGACCAGCAGAAAAAGATTTTCCGTAAAGCACAGGACGGCAAAAAGCGCATCATTTTAAGCTCTGCCATTGCTGAAACATCTGTAACCATACCAGATGTTGCCGTTGTCATAGATTCAGGGTTATCAAGGGTGACAGAATTCAGCCCAAAGATCGGAATGGAAAGGCTTGTTACTAAGCGCATTTCATTGTTCAGCGCAAATCAGCGGACAGGACGTGCCGGTAGAACAGCTTCCGGGAAATGCATACGTCTGTGGAGCGAAAATGAAAGGCTTGCTTTGAGCCAGGAGCCGGAAATCCTTCGCACTGATCTGAGTTCTTTGGTTTTGGAATGTGCAGAATGGGGCGCACCTGATTTTGATTCCATATCATGGCTTGACAGTCCGTCACAAGGAAGCTGGGAGTCAAGCGTTGAAACTCTTACAATGCTCGGATGCCTTTCTGACAGAAAAATCACTCCGCTTGGAAAAGCATGCCTTTTGATGGGTATACATCCCCGGCTTGCCTGCGTATGTCTGAGCGGAATCTTTTTCAATGATATAAAGTTTTCCACAGGTTTGGCAACGGAATACTTATTTACAGGACAGCCCAATGACAGAATCCGCGGATTATATGTGGAAAACCTGCAAAAACGGGTACAGTTTATCAAGTCAAAATATGATTTATCAACCTTTTTTCCACAATTGTCAAAAGATTTTTCCACAGGTTATGCACTTCTCTATGGCTATCCAGACCGCCTTGCAGTTCAGGACGGATCGAATTCACAGCGTTATGAATTTCCATCCGGCCGCTATGCTTCTATTTTTGACAGGCAAAACGCTCTTCCGAAATATATCGTTGCCCCTGATGTCGATGCCGGTGAATCTGAAGGTAAAATCTATGCATACGAAATCTTGGAGACTGGTATAGCGGAAAAATTCATGCAGGACAAGGCTCAAAAATCTGTGCAGGTCAGTTTTGGATCAGACAATTCAGTGCAGAAATTCCAGCTTGTTCGGTATGGAAAAATAGTCCTTAAAAAAACGAATCTACCTGTTTTACCGGAAGATTATGTTGCGGCTGTTTGTGAAAACGTAAAAAAGGAAGGAGTCCGTTCGCTACCGATTGGTAGGAATAGTGACAGTTTTCTAAAAAGGGTACAGTTTTATATAGAAAATGAATCGCCTGAAAAACTTGCGCAGACAAAAATTCCGGAGAGGTATAAAAATCTTGTTGATTCCGTAGATGAATGGCTTTTGCTGTTCGTACATTCAAAGCAGGATTTGACGGAGCAGTCGGTTTACAATGCATTGTTCTACTATTTAAATGGTGAAAAAATCGACCGTGACGTTCCCAAAGAAATGATTTTGCCTAACGGTAAAAAAAGAAAAATCAGCTATGAAAATCAGAATGGAAAAATCATCCCTGTGCTGGAAATAATCATACAGCAGCTGTTCGGTTGTTTTGAAAATCCTAAAATAATGGGAGTGCCGCTTTTGTTCAAAATGCTTTCCCCTGCCCGGCGTCCTTTGCAGATTACCGTTGACCTGGAAAATTTTTGGAAAAACACTTGGCCGGAAATCTGCTCTGAAATGAAAAGCCGTTATCCGAAACATTGCTGGGATTATAAAAAGGCTGTGGAAGATTAGAAAAATCCATCTGCATCTGGGTTTGCTGATTTTTTGTTGAAAGATAGGATTTCATCTGTTATAATTGTTAGAAGCAGGTCTTTACCGTTGCCCTTTATTGCGGTCCTGCCTGTGATTCAAAAAAGAGGTGCGATATGAAATTTTCTCTTAAACGATTCATTTTAGGTGGCATTATTGCAGCTTCAATTACAGGAATTATTATTTCCTGCGAAACGGTTGATCCGGCAACAATGAAAACTGTTTCATCAATAGACTACAGTCCGATCCGGCTGATTGATGCAAACAAAGGCGCTCCGGGACAAACGGTGGTCATCAATGTGCCGAATACCAACGTCAATGGCAATCAGGGTGAAGTTGATGTCACGAATGTTGATAACGGTGAAGAAAACAATAATCCTGCAGCTGGTGAACAAAACGGCGGAACCGAGGATAACCAGACCGGAACGAATCCAGAAGGCGTAGGTTCAGAAAATGAAAACACCGGTACCGATAATACTGATTCTACAACAACAGAACCAAGCGGCAATAAAACTGAATCCGGCAACGCAGGTGACAATGAAAATGTTTCCGGCGATAAAACCGGCAAATCTGATTCTCCTGTAAGCGGTCCGAGCAAAAATACTGCATCCGGCGGTTCAAACAATACAGGTTCAACTCAGACAGCCGCTGAATCTGCCAGAGAGAGAGTTTTAAGACAGGCACGTGAAAATATCGACAATGGAAAGTATTCACAGGCAATCACTGCATTGAATACTTGGTTGAAGTCAAATCCTGATGACGGCGATGCGAAAAACCTTCTTGAAGAAGCAAAGGAAAAGCAGGCGCAGGCAAACGCTGAGGCAGCAGAAAAAGCACGTCAGGACAAGCTCAAGCAGGCACGTGATTATATCGATGCCGGAAAATACTCAAATGCAATAACGGTGCTCAACGGACTTTTGAAGACAGACCCGAACGATGCAGAAGCAAAGAAACTCCTTGAAGAAGCCCAGTCAAAACAGGCACAGGCAAATGCAGATGCAGCAGCAAAAGCAAGGGCCGACAAGCTTAAGCAGGCAAAAGATTATATCGATGCGGGAAAATACTCAAATGCAATAACTGTACTCAACGGACTTTTAAAGACTGACCCGAACGATGCAGAAGCAAAGGCACTGCTTGACGAAGCAAAAGAAAAGCAGGAAAAGGCAAATGCAGAAGCAGCGGCCAAAGCAAGGGCAGACAAGCTCAAGCAGGCAAAAGATTATATCGATGCAGGCAAATACTCAAATGCAATAACGGTGCTCAACGGACTTTTGAAGACAGACCCGAACGATGCAGAAGCAAAGAAACTCCTTGAAGAAGCCCAGTCAAAACAGGCACAGGCAAATGCAGATGC
>JAFPKH010000114.1:0-4345 GCA_017424825.1 Treponema sp.
ATGACGGTGTTGAACCTGTTGATGCGGTTTTGGTTCCGCTTGGTGATGCAGTTGTCGCACTACTTCCGCTTGATGACGGTGACGTACCTGTTGATGCAGTCTTCGTTCCGCTTGGTGATGCAGTTGTCGCACTACTTCCGCTTGATGACGGTGTTGAACCTGTTGATGCAGTCTTTGTTCCGCTTGATGATGACGGGCTTGTTCTTTCCATAGAATCAATTCCCGTGAATCTTCCGGTCGGAGAAGATGGAGCCGGTGTAGATGAAGATCCTGTAGACGGCGTCCTTCCGTTGTTTGATGCAACAGCCCCTGTACCTGACGATGCATTTGCCGGTGAGCTTCCGCTTCCCTGGTTCTGATTTCCGTTCTGGTTAAGCACGGTTACAGACGGTTCCCTTCCTGAACTTGAAGAGGATCCTGAAGCATTGTCAGGGGTATTGTTATTAGAAGAAACATTAGAAGAATTATTAGATGCAGTACCCGGTACCGTATACACGTTTCGGTTCTGAGAATTGTCCGGCGTTATTAGAGAAGCAAGATCACCCCCTTCGCTTGCCCTTGCAGATGAAACGGCAGTCTCAGGAGCAGAAAGATCGTCCTTTACGTTTCCGGTTTCTGCACCGTTAAGCCCCTTGTTTGCCAGAGCCTCAAGCCTTCTTACGCTTGCAAGCATGCTTTCTACATCAGGATCGCGCGGATTCGTGCTCAGGTAAGAGTCAAGGACATTTCCTGCCTTTTCATACTCACCCTTGTTCAAAAGGTCACGTCCGTCAGAAAGGGCTTCTGCCTTGCCAATTAGATTGTTTCCGTCAACGCCCTGCGAAGAGAGGCTTTCTTCAGGAAGATTCCTGATATATTCAGCGGCTCCGTCATAGTCACCGTTCTTTATCTTTGCATCGAAATTTGAAAGTATGTCGTCTGAAAGCTCCCCGTTTCCGTTTTTGGAAATATTGAGAAGCTGTGCTTTTTCCAGAAGTTCCCTTGCATCCTCATCAGCAGGATTTTCCGAAAGATATGAGCTGAGGATCAGTACTGCCTGGTCATAATCGCCGTTATCGATGTAAAGGCTTGCAAGCGAAAGAGTATTCTCGCGTGACAGTGCGGAACCAGTCTCTGAATATTCTTCTGCACCCGGCGCAGGTTCCCCGGCCTTTGCCCTGCCGTTGCTGTTTACCGCAATCGAAGTACCGATTCCGGCCATGAGGACGACACCTGAAGAAATCAATATTATAGGAAGAGCCTTTGATTTTTTCTCCTTTTTGTCATCATCATCATTTCCATATGAATTTCCGCCGGAAGGATTTTCATCCTGCGGGCTGCTTTCATCCATATCGTGTATGGCCGAAGTATATGACGGTGAGTATGAGGAAGATTCCGTCTTGGTTGCCGGAGCTTCGGAAGACGTTTTTCCGGAAGAATAATCAGATGAAGCCCGGGTTGATGAGCCAAGGTAATCTGCAACGTCGTCGCTGAACGCAGATTTTCCCACGCTTGATTTTGCGGCTGATGATGAGCCTGAAGCGCTTACCGACGGTGATGTATAAGGAGTGTTCGAGAAAAGATCCGGCGTTGAGCTTGATGACGCGCCTGCAGCAGTACCTGCCAAAGTTGCTGAGCTTACGGCAGAAACTTTCTTCGCCTGTGAAGTGCTTTCTGCAGAAACAGATTTTGGAGCCGTGCGCTGTACGGATTTTTCAGACTCCGTTTTTCCTGCAGACGATGCCCTTGCAGCTGATGACCTTCCAGTAGCAGCGGTTTTTGCAGCACCAGCAGTCTTACCGGTCGCCACAGTCCTTCCACCGATGCTGGTCCTTGCAGTTGATGAAGTCTTTCTTCCTGCAGACGGTGCCGCACGAGTAGTTCCTGAAGCTTTTGCAGGAGCAGCCTTTGCAGCCGTTCCTGTTTTTGCTGTTCCGGAAGATTTCGTTCCGGCGGCGGTTTTATTTCCAGAAGCCGACCTTGTCGTTCCGGTCGAAGTCCTTGTCGTTGTTTTTTTCGTTCCGGTTTTTGATGTACCGTTTTCTTTATTCGAGCTCTGATTCGTAGCCATAATCTACCGTTCCTTCAGCACCTGCTGACATATTTTTAGTTTCTGCGTCCTGCAGTGAAGCAGCCACGTCTTCTAACAATCTTCTTTTTCTTTCAGCTTCCGCAGCGGCAGCCCTTTCAGCCTCAGCAGCTTTTTCTGCGGCGGCCTTTGCTTCTGCATCAGCTATTGCAGCCTGCAACCTTGCTTCCTGAGCGGCTCTTTCCGCCTCCACACGTGCAGCTTCCTCTGCAGCAGCCTTTTCCGCCGCGACACGGGCGTTCTCCGCTTCGATCCTTGCCGTCTCAGCCTGGATCCTTGCCTCCTCCACCCTGATTTTCTCCTCTTCCTTGGCTATTTTTTCGACCTCTTCATCAAGAAGGGCTATTATAACCTGTATTTCGTCATACTGAGGATTATCAGGCTGAAGCTGCTGATAGCGGATATAATCGTCACGGCTTTCCATGTATCTTCCCTGCTTGAGCAGTGACTGCGCCCTGTTCAATATTGCCGGGGAATATGTGGTGTCAGCGGAAAGCGCCATAGTGTACCACTTTTCCGCAGCCGCATAATTTTCCATCTTGAAAGCTATGTTACCGGCATTGTAGGCGATTATCTTCTTGTTCGTGCCTGTCGCAAGCATTCCCTTGTTGCAGACCTCAAGAGCCTCCGAATAACGCTCAAGCTGGTAATATGACAGCGCCAGATATATGTAGGCCCTGGGATTACCGCCCTCCGTTATGGAAGTCTCCAGAAAAGGTATGGCCTTCGCCGGTTCGTTTTTTCTAAAATACTCCTCTCCCTTGGTGAAATTCGAATTTTGCGCGAATGCAGACATTCCAGAAATCAACACCAGGAAAACAGCCGGAAGGATTTTTTTAAGGATATTTGTTTTCATTAATAGAACCTCCTGCATTACCCTTTGACATATTCGCATAAAAAAGTTAATCTTTCAATAGTTGTATGCTTAGGGCGATGCCTTAAATCAAGAATTCACTCTATCACGAAAAACAATGAAAAATTGACAAGGTAACGGTTACATCGTATCATATAGCTTGTGGCATTAATTGCCTGAATTATACCTGCAGAACAAGGAGTATACTGATTTATGAGTCCAGTGATTCTCGTTATAAGCCTGGTGCTGATAGCCGTAATAGTTTTCGTCGCGGTAATGCTGATAAGAAACATACTGGCCCCCAAAAAAGTGAGCGGTATAAAAAAACTTATAAAAGAAGGAAAATATCAGACGGCCGAAAAGATCGCAAAATCCGTGCTGGCAAAGAATTCGCGCGATTATGAGGCGCATTATTGGCTCGGTGCCACATATATGGCGTCAGAAAAGCTTGAGCAGGCCTACATGGAGTTCAAGGCGGTCAACGACAATGCAATCCTGGACGGATCAATCCCTGAAATCGAACTTAGGAAAAACCTCACTGTCCTTTATCAGAAATACGGTGAACCTGAGGCGGCGCTTAGGGAATACCTTCTTTTGACGAAGCTTGAGCCGCAGAACGCCGAAAATTTCTACAATGCCGCCAAAATCTATGAATCACAGGGCGACCTGAGCATGGCAGTCGGCATGTACCAGAAGACCATAAGCATAAACAAAAAGCATTCTAAGGCACACACTGCCCTTGGATACATATACCTCAAGAACAAGCAGTACCAGTCAGCGCAAAAGGAAATCGACGATGCAATCAGGCTGGAACCGGACTGCTGGTCAAACTATTACTACCACGGAAAGCTACTGATGGAAACCGGCAATTACGGTGGAGCCCTCAAATCTTTCGAAAAATCCGAGCGTGCGCCTGAATTCCGCCAGAAAGCCCTCATCGAACGCGGCTCATGCTACATGCAGGCAGAAGATTACGGAAACGCAATCCAGGAATTCATAAATGCGATCCAGTACTCAAAGGATCCCAACTCAAGCGAAACCCTGTATTCACGGTATTTTCTTGCAGCATGCTATGAAAAGACCCATGACATCGACAAGGCGCTGGAGCAATGGGAAAAAATCAACTCCAAGAATTCACATTTCCGCGACGTTCCGAACAAGCTTCAGGAATACCGCGACCTTCAGTCAAACGACAACATGAAGGAATACCTTACATCAAGCACGGCAGATTTCGTGGAAGTCTGCAAGAAAATAGCGGCAAAAACCTATCAGCTTGAACCCAAGGAAGTGGAGACACCGCCGTACGGATGCTCTATGATCTGCACCGAAATCAAAAAGGACGAATGGAGAAACGCACGTCCGCTCCTTTTCATGGTCACATTCTACAGGGATGCTGAACCGGTAAAGGACATGGAAATCCGCAC
>JAFPKH010000115.1:0-2987 GCA_017424825.1 Treponema sp.
AAAATAAGTTATTCTATGGTCGACGGATATACAATATTAAGAAAGTCTATGAACGACAAAAATACAAAATAAAAATTTATATGACTACCAAGGTACGCTTATTGATATTATAATATAACTATGTCATTTAAGATTGAGCGTAACGACATTACAAAAGTTCACACAGATGCAATAGTTAATACTGCGAATCCTTTGCCGAGAGTAGGGCGGGGGACTGATACTGCTGTTTATAATGCGGCGGGTAGGGAAGAGCTTTTGAAGGCCCGTGAGGAAATCGGGGTGATTGAACCTGGGCATTCTGTCTCAACAAAATCTTTTAATCTTAAGAAAAACGGAATCAAATATATCATTCATACGGTTGGCTGCAGGTATGATGCAGATAAGCCGGAGACAGTTCAGAACCTCAGAAATTGTTATTCTTCATCCCTCAAAATTGCAAAAGATCTTGGCTGTAAGAGCGTGGCGATTCCGCTTCTGGCTACAGGATTTTATGGATTTCCAAAAGAGCTTGGGCTTAAAATTGCAGTTGATGAAATCAGTTCATTTCTGCTTGAAAATGAAATTGATGTGACGCTTGTTGTTTATGATGCAAAGTCTTACATGATTTCTGAAAAGCTTTTTGATGATATTCAGAACTTCCTTGATGAAAATTTGAAAGGGGAAGAGGACGGCGTTTTTGGATCGTTTGACGAAGCTTCCATGAGGCGTACTCTGGAACGTCATTTTGATGAAGAATATTCTGCAGAGCTGAACGAAAGTTCGGCCAGAACTTCAGAGCCTGCAGAATATAACAGGGCTGCGTCCAGAACTCGCGAGCCGGTTGAATTGAACAGAGCGATGACCAGTGCCTGCGAACCTATTTTCGGTGCACCTCATCATCAAAAAATTCGCCCGGAATTCAAACCATATAAAGCTCGTGATATCTCTCCAATTGATGTTGATGCATTCATAAAGCAGAGTGGGGCAAGTCTTAATTTTCAGAATACCCTGCAGCAGCTGATTGCGGACCGTAAACTCGAAAATGCGATGGTTTATAAAAAGGCCTGCATCGACAAAAAGTTCTTTTCTAAGATTATCAGCAACAAGGACTACGTTCCAAAAAAACAAACTGTAATGGCCCTGGGATTGGCGCTGGAGCTTCCGCTGCAAGAGTTTGAGAAATTTCTTGCCAGTGCCGGTTATGCATTTATGCCTTCGAGCAAGTTTGATCTTATTGTGAAATACTGTGTCATGAATCAGATTTATAATCTGGTTGAAGTTGATATCATTCTTGATTCACACGGATTAAATTGTTTTGCTCCTGAATAAACATTCGCCAAAATGGCGACCTTCTGAGGACGTAAATTCCTTATCATAAAGTCACAGTGTCGGACAGCGACACAAGGAGATGACTATGAAAAAGGGACTTACAGAAATTGTTTTTATTCTGGACAAGAGCGGTTCGATGAGCGGACTTGAGGCAGACACAATCGGCGGATATAACTCTTTTCTGGAGCGTCAGAAAAAAGAAGAAGGCGAGGCTTATGTTTCGACTGTTCTTTTCAGCGACAGAAGTGCCGTGATTCACGACCGTGTGCCGATTGAAAAAATTGAGCCGATGACGGACAAGCAGTATTACGTAGATGGCTGCACAGCCTTGCTTGATGCGATGGGTGGTGCGATTCATCATATTGGAAATGTTCATAAATATGCGCGCGAAGAAGATCGTCCAGAAAAGACAATCTTTGTGATTACAACTGATGGTCAGGAAAATGCCAGCTCTGAATATTCTTATGAGAAAATCCAGAAGATGGTAAAACGCCAGACAGAAAAATATGGCTGGGAGTTTATTTTCCTTGGTGCGAATATTGATGCATTTTCTGAAGCTGAGAGACTTGGAATTTGCCGCGATAGGGCAGTGCGCTACGAGTGTGATGCAGTTGGAACAGCATTGAATTTTTCTGTGCTCAGTGAAACTATATGTGATGTGCGAAGGGGAAAGAAAATGAAGAAAAACTGGAACGCAGAAATTACAGAGCACTATAATAAAACTAACTAACGATAGTAAGTATAAGGCAAGGAGATTGACACAAAATGTTTGGAGCAATTTTAGGTGATATTATTGGTCAGCCTTATGAGTTTGACCGTGGACATAAAACAAAGGAGTTTCCGCTTTTTTCAAAGCATCCGAATTTTACAGATGACAGTGTAATGACAATTGCAATCTGTGATGGCATCTTAAAGGCCGGACTTGATGCTGATGAAAATACAATGAAGACTTCGATGATTACAAGTATGCAGCTCTGGGGCCATAAGTATCCTCATGCGGGTTACGGCGGAAGATTTTATCAGTGGCTTGCGATGGAAAACACAAAGCCTTACAACAGCTGGGGAAACGGTTCTGCAATGCGCGTTGCTTCTGTGGGCTGGCTTTTCGAAACTCTTGAGCGAACTCGTGAGGTTGCGCGCTGGAGTGCTGAGGTAACTCATAATCATCCGGAAGGAGTGAAGGGTGCTGAATCAGTTGCATGCGTAATCTGGATGGCCCGCAACGGCTATTATAAAACTCAGATCAAAGAATATATCGAAAAAGAATTCGGCTATGACCTTTCGAGAACCTGCGATGAAATCCGCCCGAATTATTATCACGTGGAAAGCTGTCAGAAAACTGTGCCGGAAGCAATCACAGCCTTTCTTGAGGGAAATGATTTTGAAGATGTTATCCGCACTGCGGTAAGTCTTGGCGGCGACTGTGACACTCTCACTGATATTGCAACTGGAATGGCCGAAGGATTTTTCGGATTGCCGGATCAGTTCAAAAAATGGGCTTACGAATTTACAACGGAAGATATGCATCAGGTAATGAAGGCCTTTGAAGAAAAAGCAATTGAAAGAAAAGTAAGAGAGGCGTAAGATATTCAGGGGAGCACGAGGAGATTGAAAAATGAAAAAGTATAAGTTTTACGGCTGGCAGACAGCTGATTGCAAACCTGCAGATTCTGCTTTTG
>JAFPKH010000116.1:0-6282 GCA_017424825.1 Treponema sp.
ACTGGAGGATTTCACATCAGGATATCTACGATGCGGAAATCCGCTGCTTCTGGAACTCCATGCCGATTGGAAACCACAGCTTCGAATTCATGTTCAGGGCACAACGCTCCGGCGAATACGAAAGTCCTGCCGCACTCGCCGAATGTATGTACGAGCCGGAGGTCTTCGGTCGCAGCAACGGAAAACGGTGGACCATAAAATAAAAATGCGCTGGAACTTTTTATGCCTGTTCAAAAGCACAAAGCTTGACTACAGGCTGAACACAAGCAAAGATGAAGCGGAAAAAATTTTGCTCTCAAAAATCGATTTGATGGACGGAAGCAAGATTTTGCCGCACTATGTTTTCGGCTACAGGGACAGGCTTTTTTCCGGGTTTTTGGACGACGGGAATTTCAGCTTAAAAACCAACTTTTTCCGCTATAAAAATTCTTGGCGACCAAAAATAACCGGAAGCATTGTTTCTGAGTCCGAATCAACAAGCACGGTCCACATAAAAATTTCCATGCATATTTTCGTAAAAATTTTTACGCTGTTTTTTTTCGGGCTAGGACTTTTCATGACGCTTTCATCCATATTCGAACATCTTTTGACCGGTCTCTGCATACTTTTTGCCCTGTTCGTCATGTTCGGAATAGTCACCGGAATCTACTCGTTTGAGGAAAACATAATTATCAAGGAGTTTGAAAAAATTTTTGCACTGCATATAAAACAGCCCCATTTCGAGTGCAAGGAAAAATCAAGCCCGACCGAATAAACTCGCGGTGCATTTGTTTCATTACGCCCAAAATGATTTAATCAGATTTCTCGTTCGCTCAATAAACTCTGTACTGATATCCAAGCGCGACCATAGGGTGAATGTATGCGGATTCGGGTTTTGAAAATGTAAAATCAGCACACAAATCTATCACGACTTTTCCGGGACCGGCTTTAAATCCTAAAAAAGCATCCGCCGTAAATCCAAAACCGCCTTTGAAAAATGAAAACATGGGACCTGCCCCGACACCCAAATCGATATAAGATTTTGGCTCAAAAATCCAAACAAGCGGAAGTTTTACGGTCAGCGGACTGTATGCAAATGTCGTTGAAATTTCCGGGCGCACCGCAAACTGGTTCTCAACAAAATCACCACCGATAAAACCAATTTCACAGTAGCCCGAAATTCCAAAAACAGGTTGTCCAGAATGGTTCCCGTCAACATCAAGACCATAGCCTACAGAGGTTCTTGCGCCCACCGTGATTGACGCATAGCTCATCGAAACAAAAACTGATAGAACGATTAGAAGAAATCTTTTTTTCATTTTTAACCTTGCCTGTAAAAAAAGGGGGAAAAACTTCCCCCCAAACCGCTTTGCCAACAGAATTAGTTGTAGTCTATGGCTACTCCAGACATTACGTATGTGTCGCTCTTGAACAGTCCGAAGAAAAGCTTTGTCTGTTTTGAATCAACGGTGATGTTTACGACATCATCTGCATTAGGATAAATCTTTCTGGCTTCTTCAAAAAGCCTGGAATAACCGGAACGTGTTTTGCTTGTCTCGACTTGTACGCGTCCGAGTATTTTATACTTTGATCCATCCGCCGGGAATGCTGAATGTTCACTTATCGGAACCATTGACATACATCCCATAAAAGTTGTAACTGCAATAAGCAGAGCCGCCACAAAGAAAAGTTTCCCTTTATTCTTTTTCATAAGGCCTCCTTTTTAGTCTATGTATGTACTATACAAAAAAAAAGTTGTCGGTCAAGCATCGGGGGCGTTACGGTAATACACTTATAAAAAAATAAAGTTTTTGATAGAAAACATTACAGTGTCTCTTTTGAAAAATCATGGTAAAATAAAATATCAGGAGGCGGCCATGGCTCTATTTTCACCCGAAAGTAAATTGTACAAGGGGATTTCTTTTGTCGGAAACATGCTGTTGTTGAATCTTTTTTGGGTTTTGTTCAGCCTGCCGATTATCACGATTGGGGCTTCCACTCTGGCACTTTATTCGACCTTTTTCAAAATCATGGAGGGAACGGAGGGCTATCTGTTCAAGGATTTTTGGAAAGGGTTCAAATCAAACTGGAAGCAGGGCACGATTCTCTGGCTGATTACTCTTGCTGCGGGCTACGGATTTTATCTTGATTTCCAGATTCTTAAAACCGACCCTGGCATTCCTGTAATCGTTGCGAGCATCGTCGCGTTTGTGTTCGTCTGTTTTTCACTGCTTTACGCCTATCCGCTGAGCGCACGATATGAAAACAAGTTTTACATGCACATCAAGAATTCGTTCCTGTTGAGCACGAAATATCTGGGAAAGACTTTTTTCCTGATTTTTATTCTGGCTTTTGAAATCGGGGTTTTCATCTGGAATTCCCACACGCTGATTTTTTTGGTCGTGCTTGGTCCCGCCGTGTTGATTTATACCATTGCCGGAACTTCAAAAAAGGTTTTCCTCTCCAATGATGAAAAAAACAAAAACGATGCCGCAATGGAGAGGGCAAGGGAAGAAGGTCGCGAGTACATGGAAACGCTGTCCAGAAAAATACTTGAAAGACAGGCTGCCGAAAATCAGACGGCTGAAAATAAGTCGACGGAAAATCCCCCCGCTTCCGATTGATGTTTCAAGTCCGGTCTGAAATCGTCTTTCGTCATTCCACGCTGTATTCAGAGACTGCCGTTTGGTTTCCGCTTTCAATTGCAATCTGATGGCGGCCTCTGGTCAACGGAATGTCCCACTCAAGCAAGCCCTGTGCCGCTCCCATGTTTTGACCGTCCAGATACAGAGTGACCCTTTCGCCGTATCCTCCTGTGGCCGTTACATGGAGTTTCTGGAATGTCGAAGGTACGGACGGATCGAAAACAAATTTTGAGCCATCCCTTGGAAATTTGATGGAAAGACTTTCGGTCGATTCGCTTATTGTACCTGCCATGTTGTTTCCCTTCGCCCAGTGCTGATATTCACTCGGATATTGAATCTGAATTTTTCCGTTTACGATTTTATGCCAGTTGCACCGTTCTATCGTTGACTTGTTCCTATCAGCCTTTGAAATGTATTCCAATGATTTTGACGGACAGTTTGGACCGGCAGGCATTCCTGAAAGCGTGCAGACTTCCCGTTTTTCATAAAGCTCCGGTGCGTCGAATTCGCTCGACCCGTATTTTGCTGTGAGTCTGTCCAGAACCTGGCGGACCAAAATCGCAGGGATTGAACTTCCTGTCATGTTGATGACTGTTTCTCCTTCGTAATTTCCCATCCACACGCCGACGGTTATTTCACTTGTTGCACCTATTGCAATTATGTTCTGATACTGATTTGCCGTACCCGTTTTAAAAATCGACGGATATGGCGTGTCAAAAACCTTTGCATTTCCAAAGCCCAATGTTCGTGCATTCTTGTCGCTTAAAAAATCACAGATTATGCGTGCAGTATCCTTGTTGTAGACTTTTGAAAACGGTGCATTTTTTGAACCGTTGGATTTCTTGAACGTGAGTTCCTTTAAAAGCTGTCCGTCGTTCGGGAAAACGGAAAAGGCGTGAACCATTTCATAAAGGCTTACTTCCGATGCACCCAGAGCCAGCGACAGACCTGTGGATTCCCTGGTTCCATTGAGAGACTTGAAATCAAGCTGCATGAGCCGACTCATGTATGAACTCAAACCGACTTTCTGTAAAAGATAAACCGCAGGGACGTTAAGGCTTGAAGCAAGTGCAACCCTCATTCGGACGGGACCGTTGAACATGTTGTTGAAATTGAATGGGACATAAACTCCGCTTGTTCCGAAATCCTGCTGTATGTCGGGCAAAACCGTTGACGGTTCAAATCCTGATTCCAAGGCAAGTGCATAAAGGAAAGGTTTCATTGAACTTCCAGGCTGACGGCATGTCAGAACTCCATCAATCTGTCCGCCATGGTTGATGTCGTCAAACGATGCATTTCCGACCCAAGCAATTATTTCGCCCGTATGATTGTTGATTGCAAGGATTGCACCGTTGTGGATTCTGGCCTTTGCATATTCGGACAGTTTGCTCTGCATCTGTTTTTCAAGCGATTCAACCAATGAACTGTCGATGGAAAGCGTCAAATCGGCAGGAATCGTTTCGTTTTTTTCTGCATACTGTTTTTTTACGTAATTTATGAAATGCGGACAAAGCGACGGATAGTCGAAGGATTTTTCAGGCGCATATTTCGATGGATAGCGCGGAATCTTTGCGAGCGTCTGCATCTGTTCTGAAGTCAGTTCATTCGGTGATTTGCAATAGAACGTCCTTGCCGCCGACCCGACTCCATCAGCTTGACTTCCAAACGGAACATTATTCATGTACATTTCAAGGATTTGATTTTTCGAAAATTTAGCTTCAAGTGAAAGAGCCAGAAACATTTCGCGGATTTTGATTTTAAAATCTACCGATTCCGTTCGGGGCTGAATCAGTCGGACAAGCTGCATCGTTATCGTCGAAGCCCCACTGACAATCCGTCCTTCGCTTTTATTCTGTTTCGCCGCCCTGATTATGGCCATGGGGTTTATTCCCGGATGATAGTAAAACGACGAATCCTCTTCCTTTATGAAATACTGGACCAGTTCTTTCGGTAAATCCTTAAGCTGATAATATTCCTTTCGCAGACCTTCTTCCAACGGAAGTATGTGCAGAAGTCTTCCATTGCAATCATAGAATCGCGTGCTGTACTGTTGATTCAGAAATTCATCTAGGCCCTTAATCGGCATGAGCTTTAAATAAATGTAGAATGTAAAAATCAACGCCAGTATAATCAGTATGATTTTTACCGGCAGGGGAATGCGTCGCTTCTTCTTTTCACCGTTTTTTTTCATTTGTGCACCAACTTGAACCGTTTTTGTTTTGCTGATTAATTCGTCCGTTAAAGTGTTATCGAACAGGCCAATTATAATAGAAAACTCTTTTTTGGAAAACAGTTGAAGGCTTCGGTTTCTGAACAAAAAAAAAGCGACGGAAGAATTCCTGACTTTCCTCCGTCGCAAGATAATGGGTGGTAAATATTTTTAGATAAGGGAGGTTTTGATCCCTTAAAAAGAACCTTGGTTCAGGCAAAAGTCCCGGATATAATCCGTGGGTGCGGACTCTTGCCGAAGTTTTCCACAAATCAGCCGGCCATGATGTCCACTGGCTTTGTGTCGAAGTTGTGATATGCGTAGCTGTAAAGGATTTCTGCAACGTCCCTCAACGGCTTTCTGGTTTTCAGACCCATGTTGTAGGCAAACTCTGATGCAGCCTTTGTTGCTTCCGGATTCCACAGCTTTGCATTTTCAAGATTGATGAATGAAGCGTTTTCTGATTCTGCAATTGCCTTGATGTGTGCGTTCATGAGAGCAATCGTCTTGTCGAAGCTTGGATTGTTCACTGAAACCAGGGCGATTCTGCACTTCTTGTTTACAGCCTTAACTCCGTCAATCAGGTCGATGTAATTCTTGTCGAATGATGCAGGGTCGTTTTTGAATGCCGTGTAATCTGAGTCGCCAAGGTGAATCAAGATGCCCTCTGGCTGAAGTGCAGCAACTTTGTTCTGGAAGAATTTTCCGGACTCGGCAACCGTCAATTTGTCTTCGCTCTTGTTGTAGATGTCAAAGTTGAAGTCGAATGACTTTGCCAATTCTGCTACCGGAATCTTTTTGTCCATTGAACCACCGAAAAGAATGACAGAGTTTTTCATTTCGATTGAAGAACTCTTCCTGTTGATGATTTCGTCCAAAGAATTTGTGTAGTTAGTCATGTTCTCCTCCTTTGCCTCTACAACATCTTCAATGCTTATATTCTTGATTTTTACTGATTCTGTTTCACCGGCCTTTCTGTCCAAAGCCTTGTTCCTGATGTAAACGAAAATGTTCGTCATGACGATTGCAAGATTCAGGAAGTAAACTGCAAGAACGTAATTGTACTGACCGTTGATGAACTTTGCCGTAATTCCCGCGATGTAACCGGTTATAATCAGAATGATGAAGGGAAGGCTTGTTCCTTTGGCTGTTCTGGCCCTGTATGCCTTGATAACGTTCAAAGGCCATGAAAAACCAAAACAAATCAACATTACAGCTTCAAAAAGATGAGCGATTTCCATTTTTTACTCCCAGAAGTCAAGGGAAAAATCGTCTTGTTTTTCGGTTGACTTTTTTTCTTCGTCCCGCTTCATTTCGATTAGGGACACTTTTGATGTTCGAGTCTCCAAAAGGAAACTTGGGTAGATAGTCGCCGTCTTGCGGTTTTTATCCTACACTTTTTTGCAACCTTTTCCGTTGCCTTATTTATGACTACATGATAGCGAATAA
>JAFPKH010000117.1:0-8515 GCA_017424825.1 Treponema sp.
TAATATTCATTGCCGGACAAGGTTCCTTTGATCTCAACAAAAATCTCATCAATAAGCTCATCCGAATTTTCTTTCATCCAAAAATTGAGAAAATCCGCCGTGTAAAAAGGAAGTTCCACAAAAAGATTCCGGCATCCGGCGTCATAATTTTTTTTCCACAAATCAAGCTCGATGTCATAATACTCTTTAAAACCATGTGACTCGCCGTACAGCATGATCCGGGTTTCCTTTTTCGGATAAACATCAGCAGCATTGTCCAATCCTACAAATACAAGACCGGTAAGCATAGCAGCTCCAAGCAAAGCAAATGCGACCGCCGTTTTTATTTTCTGTTTCAAATCTTTCTCCCTGAAAAAGCTGACAGGGCATTTCCGCCGCCCGAACAGCTTGGATAACCGTTTTATCGGCATTTTTCCGTGACAAAAGAACGCTGCATTGCCATACGACTCTCAATGATGCACTGCCGTCTGCCGAAAATATAGGTATGAAATTTTCCAGGATTAGGGTTTGCATGCTCTTTTTTTCTATATTAATATCTTCTTTTGCGTACTCTCTTGAAATCTACAGGCCGTCGAACTTCGGGTTGATGGATGAAATTCCGTGCATTCTTAAAATTACGGACATGGACGGGAATGATGCAAGCGACAAAATAATCAGCATAAGCGTCACTTGGTATGACGGGATGCAGACTGATCCGCACTGGACGCACAAGTATTACGACGGATGTTTTACGGGCGGCGCAATCGTCCATCTTGAAATGCAGAGGGGAACCTACAAAATCTCCGTGTCCACGCCCAAGGAGCACCAGAGGGATTATCTTCCGGGAAACACAGAGGAATGGACGTCCAACGAATTTACATACAAGACAGGAAGCCCTGCACTTAAGGTTATTTTTATAAGCCCGACCGCAAATCAGAACGGATTTTACACCGGCGGATGGCACATAGATTACCGTGCGCCGAAATATTTCATGTACACCAAGCCATACAGGGAATGAAATGCACCTTTGAGCCTGATTTGCTTGATTTTCCAAGATTTCCAAAATCAGCAAAAAAAAATTCAAAAAGATTTATGATTTTCCGTAACCTTATCCAAGGACAGGTGTTTGTTTTTTAGTTGCAATAGCAAACGAAATCTTTACAGAATGCTGTCTTATTTGCAACATTTCTGCACCTCCTCTCCTTTTTTCCCGGTCGTCCATGTGGGTGGCCGGGATTTTTCATAGGCTCAGATGCAATACTCAAAGCCCACGAAATTCCGGTTTTTTTCGGCAAGCTCTTCCAAAGTCACGGAATCTACGAATGAATTCACTTCTTTTTCAAAGTCAGTCCAGAAATTTTCCGTGGCAAGAGACACAAGATAAGGTTTTTCAGAAGGGCTTCTAGGACAAAGGTCTCCTTCCATTGCCCTGAGTATTTCACCGGCAGTGTATTCGCTGGCTTTTTTGTTGAGCTTGTACCCACCGTTAGAACCGCGGCTTCCGATCACAAGTCCTGCCTTACCGAGCTGAATCAAAATCTGCTCAAGGTACTTTACGGAAAGATTCCTGCTGTGGGAAAGGATTTTCACAGGAACAAAGTTTTCTGTCCCATGCTCAGCCAGATCCGTCATAATTAAAAGTGCATATTGTCCTCTTGTTGAAATCTTGTACATTTTTTTCTCCGCTAACTCAGATGTCTCTAAACTCCCGGCAGATACGCTCCAATGCAAGCTTCAGAATCTTTCTCGGCGTAGCACAGTTTATGCGCTGGAACTTTTCGCCCTCACGTCCAAACATGGTTCCGTAATCAAGCCAGACCTTGGCCTTCCGCAAAACCCGCTCGGTAATCTCCCTGTCCGAAAGATTTTCAAAAGACGTAAAATCAAGCCACAAAAGATATGTGCCTTCAGGAACCACGGCCTTAATCTTGGGACAATTCTGCTCAAGATATTCCTTTGTAAAATCAATATTCTCTTTTATATATGCCTTGACTTTCTCAAACCAGCCTGCACCGTTTTCATAAGCCGCAACCGAAGCTTCAAGACCCATGAGGCTGGGTTCATCATAACCGGTCCGGTCAACTTCCCTCTGGAATTCTTCACGGATCTTCTGATTTTTGATTATGATGTTGGAAAATTGAAGCCCTGCAAGATTGAATGTCTTGCTCGGAGACGTGCATACTATGGAATTATCCGCAGCTTCATCGGAAAGCGTTGCATAAACAGTGTGCTTTGAGCCTGAGAAAACAAAATCGCAGTGGATTTCATCCGAAACGACAAGCACGTTGTGCTTCAGGCAGATTGCGCTCATCTTCAGAAGCTCGTCTTCTGTCCAAACCCTTCCTCCGGGATTATGCGGCGAGCAGAGCAAAAAAAGCTTTACATTTTCGGAAACAATCTTCTGCTCAAAATCTTCGAAATCAATTTCATAGTGTCCGTCCTTGAATACCAACGGATTGCTTACGACCCGTCTTCCCTGTGCTGCAATGGTATTGAAAAAAGGATAATAGACCGGCTTTTGTATGAGAACTCCGTCACCTTCTTTAGTGAATGCGCGGATTGCAGTACCGATTGCAAACATGACTCCCGGCGTGTTTATGACCCATTCTTCTTCGATTGAAAAACCGTGGCGAGAACCGAACCATTTTTTTACTGCTCTGTAATAGCGGTCGTCCGGACGGCTGTAACCGAAGATTCCGTGCTTTGCCCTTTTTTTCAAGGCTTTTATAATGCATGGTGCAGTCGGAAAATCCATGTCGGCGACCCACAGAGAAATCGCATCCAAAGGTTTCTTACGTTTTGCAGCAAGGTCATATTTTGCCGCAAAAGTATTTTTTCTGTCAGTCACATGATTGAAATTTGCCATCATTCCTCCTGCAATGCCTGCCTCAAATCAGCTATCAAATCATCAGCGTTTTCTATACCGACCGAAAGCCTTAGAGTTGCCGGAGTGATTCCGTTTTTCAACCTCAGTTCTTCCGGTACGTCTGCATGTGTCTGGGTCGTCGGATATGTTATCAATGTTTCCACACCGCCAAGACTTTCTGCATACTGGATGAGCTTTACATGGCTCAAAACGGAAAGTGCTTTTTCAGTGCTGTCCGTCTGGAAAGTGAGCATTCCGCCGAATCCCCTTGCCTGCTTTTTCATGATTCCGTATCCAGGATGATCTTCAAGTCCCGGGTAGATTACGCGCACGACGGATTTTTGTGTCTTAAGCCACCGCGCAATTTTCATTGCATTCTCCTGTGCCTTTTCCATGCGCAGCGCAAGCGTTTTTATTCCGCGGAGAACAAGCCAGCAGTCAAACGGTGCAAGACCTGCTCCCGTCGTTTTTATGAGGAAGCGGAGCTTTTCCTGAATGTCCTTTCTGTTCGTCACGATAAAACCAGAAAGAGTGTCGTTATGTCCGCTAAGATATTTCGTCCCTGAATGGATCACTATGTCGGCACCGAGTGCAAGCGGATTCTGAAAATAAGGTGACAGGAAAGTGTTGTCAACTATAAGAAGAAGATTGTGCTTTGCCACGATTTTTGCAACGGAAGCAATATCCGTTACGTTCATCATCGGATTTGTCGGAGTTTCTACATACACGGCCTTTGTTTTTTCCGTAATCAAAGATTCAATGTCATCGGAAGCACATGAAGCGCGCGTAAAGCTGATTCCGTTTTTTGAGGAGACATGATCAAAAAGCCTTATCGTTCCGCCGTAAAGATCAGAATCAACTATAAGATGATCGCCCGGTTTGAAAATCTCCATCAAAAGGCTGATTGCCGCCATGCCCGTAGAAAGAGCGAATGCATCGATGCCGCCCTCAAGCGCGCACACTACTTTTTCCAGCTGCTCGCGCGTCGGATTCTGAAGCCTTGAATAATCAAAGCCAGTGCTCTGTCCAGCCCCGGGATGCGCATAAGTTGCGGTTTGATAAATAGGAAAACTTACCGCACCGTAGTGGGTACACCCGGTCTTTCCGTCACTGCTTGCCTCATCGCCGGAATCTTTTTCCAAGTGAAGGCATTTTGTTTCTATTGACAACGCCATGTTGAACTCCAGTATTTTCAAATCAGAAACTCAGGACAATCTTTTTGGAAGCTGCCCTGAGTACTTTCTTCTAAATGTTATATTCCACTTCCTGAACTTTTCCGCCGTAATTCAATATTTCGAGAATCTTGTTACGGTAGATTGCAAACGCATCCTGAATCCTTGCCCTTGGTCTCGGAAGCTCAATGTCGATGATTGCCTCGACTTTTGACGGACGCGCACTCATGACCACAACTTTGTCGCTCATGTAGATTGCCTCATCCACATCATGCGTGACCATGAGCATGGTCATGTCGTTTTCTTTTTTGATTCTGAGGATTTCGTCCTGAAGATTCATCCTCGTGAAAGCGTCCAAAGCTCCAAGCGGCTCATCAAGGAGAAGCACTTTCGGATGACCGACAAGAGCACGGGCAAGAGACGCACGCTGCTGCATTCCACCAGAAATCTGATGCGGATAAGAATTTTCAAATCCCTTGAGTCCCACAAGATTTATTATGTCGGTCACGTCCTGCTTTTTTTCTTTGAAGATTTTTCTTGCCTTCAATCCGAACGCAACGTTTCCATAAACCGTAAGCCATGGAAAAAGATTCGAGCCCTGGAAAGCAAATCCACGGTCGCTTCCTGCTTTTTTGATTTTCTCTCCGTCAAGAAGAACTTCTCCCTGAAACTTTTTTTCAAGACCTCCGATTATCCTGAGCAGGGTTGATTTTCCGCAGCCAGACGGACCGATCAGCGAAACAAAACTTCCCGGCTGTATGTCCAATGTAAAATTGTTCAGCACGTGGATATCATCAAAACTTTTATTTACATTCTGTATCTTTATGTTTCCAAGCAATTTTAAACTCCTTTTTAATTACGGATGACCTTAATCGTCAAACTACGGATTACCACCTGATAACACCCTTCTGCCAGACCATGATCTTGTCGCGCACTTTGAAAAGCAAAGTCAGAATCAATGAACACAAAACGGCAATCACAATCAATCCTGCGTAGACACCGTCATACTGCATGACAGATTTCTGCCAGTTGATGTACCATCCGATTCCCTCTGAATTTCCGTTCATCTCCACAGCCATGAGAGTTGCGAAGGACGAAACTATTCCATAAAAGAGTCCGAGGAAAATCTGCGGAAGACTTGCAGGAACAGCTATGCGGAAAACTTTTGTGAATGTCTTTGCACCAAGGGTTTCGCTCACCTCAAAGAAAGTTTTGTTCACGCTCTGAATGCCGCTGGCAGTCATAAGAGTTACCGGAAACCAGACAGCAAATGCAATCAAGAAAACGTTCGCTCCGTGTGTGGTCGGAAAAACGCTCAGTGCAAGCGGAATCCACGCGGTTGTAGGAACTGGTCCGAGAAACTTGGTCACAGGATTCAGCCAGTAACCAACGTGACGGTTATAGCCGAGTGCAAGTCCGGTGAAAAATCCTGTGACAAGACCGAACAAAAATCCCTGAGACAAAAGACCGAGAGAAAAAAGCAGGTTGCTTAGAAGAAAAAGTCTCTGGGTCCAAAGCAGTCCGCAAACCCTGTCGAGCGAAGGAAAGTACAGGACAGGAAGAAGCGCGGTTTTTGAAACGAGCGTGTTTAGAACCGCAAGGAAAAAAATCAGTCCGGTGAAAAACGGAAGTTTTCCGTACAGTTTCTGACCGAAGTTCTTTGCGAAAAGTCCGACAACAATACAGACTGCAAGGACAGAGACGGCTGCAAGGAGGAAATACATATAGTACGGACACGCCATGGCTTTTTGTTTTCCACTTTCAGGAATTGCAAAATACAGCACGGCAGAAATTGCCGCCGCAAAAAATGGTAATGCCAGTATAAAAATTTTCTTAATCTTTTTGCTCATATATATTTCCCCCAATTGAAAAATTAAAAACTAATTCTTTGCGATATGCTTCAGACTCGGGACACCTGCCTCAGAGAAAGTACCGTCATCATTGCAGACATAAGAATCAGGAATGTCATCATAGCTTATGAAATGATCCTCAACGAATTTTTTGTCGTCGCTTACATTCTGCATTACGCCCATATCGACAAGCTGTGAGATTGCGTTGTGCACTGTCTCGCGGGCAAGAGTCACCGACGGAGTGTAGTTGTATGTCTTCAGAAGATATGCGTTCTGCTCGACATCGCCTGTCATCTGCTTGTTGTCAATCTGAAGCTGCGCGGACTTCTCAGGATTTTTCTGAACGAAAGCGGATGCCTTCATGATTGCGCGGATGAATGCCTTTACATGCTCTGGATATTTTTTTGCAGTCTCGCTTGACGTGTAAGCCATGCAGCAGTATTCCTGGCTGAACTTTTCATCTTCGGTCGTGTCGAGGATTTTTCTGAATCCGTAGTCCCTTTCGGCGATGTATGCAATCGGATCGTGGAGTCCGACAGCTTCAACCGCACCGTTATCAAGCGCAATAGGAAGATCCGTCATGCCGTAGACTGCAATCTTGAATTCAGCATCCGCACCATAAGGAACCAAACCGTAGTCAAAGAATTTTCTCTGGAACGCAATCGTTGAAGAATCCTGCACACCGACAAATCCGACGGTCTTTCCTTTCAAATCCGCAATAGTCTGATAAGGAGAATCTGCACGGACATAGAATTTCGTACAACCGGTATGAACGCCCGTCAAGAAACTGATTTCAAGTCCGTTGTCCATCTGCGGAACAAGGCTTCCTGCAAGACCAAGACATGCATCGATTTTTTTTGCAACCACAAGAGCCGAAGCCTGCTGAACGTCTATTTCAACGGTTTCATATTTAAGCCCGGCCTTTCCGAACTCTTCATCAAAAATGCCGTTGTCGATTGCTATATGAAGCGGAGCGGAACAGAGACCTGAGTTTGAAGTTCCAATCTTGAACACAAATTCAGTATCCTTTTTCTGACATGAAGAAAGAAGGACTGCCGCTGACACAATGGCAAAACCAGTTGCCATAGACAAAATCGATTTGATTTTTTTCATATATGTACCTCCAAAATTAAACCCAAAAAACGCAAATTCACTAAAATGAATTCACTACAGATTGTCATACAAATCTTCAGTGAACGTAAGGCTTCCGCGATAACCAGAATATGTTCTGTTGAAAACAAGACGCTCGTTCATCGGGAATGTCGCATTCAGATATTGGATGCCTTTTTCAAGAGCCACTTCTTTTTCGTTCGTGCTTCCGACAAGCAGGGTGATTTCCTCAGGCTCGTTTCTGATTGCCTGATTGATTTCCCACTGGTCGCTTGCAAAAACGATTTTAGGAGCGGCGGCATATTCAAGCGAAGAGATTTCCTTTATGATTCTCTCCTTGTCCTCAGGCCTGAAAATGGTTTCGGTGATTACGACAAGCACAGGAGAAAAGCTGTAGTCGTTCGCAAGATAGCGCGTGATTGCAATTGCACTCGTTGCATCTCCTGCCACAGCAAATCTTTTCCAGCTCAAAGCACCGATGGACTGACCGAGATATGAATAGACATAATCTTCTTCTTCCGCAATCACTTTGTTCACAAGGGCTTCATCCAGATTCAATGCAGCAGAAACCTCTCGCACGAATCTTGTCGTATCAGTCGCACCGATCGGACAGAACGGAAAGCGGATTGAGGGAACGCCGAATTTATCCTCAAACTTTTTTGCAGGTCCCTTGAAAAGCCACGGATTTATTATTATGTTCAATGCAGCCTCGGAACAATGCTCGATTACGTCAAGCCCCTGATGCTTTGTGAAAAATGTGTTCACTTCAAGGCCGAGCTTTGAAAGAATCCTGTCAATCTCTTCAAGCGTACCGCTCCAAAAAGGATCATGATAAGGGACGATTCCGAAAATATTTACAAGATTGCCGCGTTTTTTTTCAGCCGGCTTTATCACCTTGTCGATAAAAGAATTCCATACGGTCTCATAACCAAGATTGGAATCACCTGCAAAACCGGGAGTGTCTATCGGGTAGACCTTGTAGCCTTTTTCAACGAACTCGTCGGTAACGCTTGCAATGTCATCCCCGATAATCCCTGCGGTACAACCCGTAAGGACAAAATATGCGCTTGCATCAATTATGTCGATTGCACCTTGAATCGTTGTGCGGAGCTTGTTCACGCCTCCGAAGACGACTTCTTTTTCAAGCATGTTGCTGGACGGAAGAGAAACACCGCTGACAAAGCAGGCATGTTTATGACCGCTCTGTCCCTGTTCCGCCGCAGTAGTCTGCATACAACATCCAGGTCCCGAGTGCAAAACAGGACACACCCGGTCGACAGCCGACAAAACTGAGTTTATACCAGAAAGCACACATCCGCCGCGCGGATTCTCCGTTACAAAAGACATAGCCACTCCCATAATGCAAGGTTTCAAACGTTTATTACCTATCTTTCTAATAGGTAATATCAATATACAGGATTTACCCTAGTTAATCAATAGGAAATAGGATTTTTTTTAGAAATCCATTGATTCAGCGGCTCAGCATGAAACAAAAGTGTGCGGAATGGATTCCGGTGAATCAGGGAACCGCTGATTAA
>JAFPKH010000118.1:0-3317 GCA_017424825.1 Treponema sp.
GCTTGTAGACTTTTCCGATGAGATAGTCAGCTTCCGGGTATGAGCTGTTTCTTTCTATAAACGAAAGCAGGTTTGAGAATTTTCCGCCGAATCTGGCAGTTCCGTAAGTAGAGAGATAGGAATCGACTATTTCCTGCGCATTCTTGAGCTTTCCCCTGACCAATGCTTCCTGCACCAGCTTGATGTCATCACCTGCAAGACGTACTGCGGAAGATCTCTGTGCCTGATCCATGGTGTTCTTTTCCCATTCGATCAGAGCCTTACGCTTGTTCTTCGCCTGTTCTGCAAGTGAGATTGCCTGCCCGAAATTAGAGTATTCATAAGCGTCCTGAGCCTGTTTCAGTATATACCAATACTCGTCACCGGAAGGTTTTCTAGGCACGGTCGAGCTTTGTGCATAAATCGAGCCGGCAACCAAAAGCGATATAAAAACAAGCGATACAGATTTTTTTAAAACATTCATCCTTAAAGAGTCTCCAATTCTTCCCTGAATACCTTATCGGCATCTTTTGCGTCAATAGTTCGCACAATTTTGCCTTTTTTAAAGATAATGGCCTTGTCCCCTCCTCCGGCAATGCCCAAATCAGCATGCTTGCCTTCACCGGGTCCATTAACAACACAACCCATAACGGCAATCGTTACATCTTTTTTCAGGGAAAGAAGCTCTTTCTGCCACCTTTCTACGAAACCATGCACATCGAACCCTATCCTTCCGCACCTTGGGCAGCTGACGAGCGTGACTCCGCCGGATCTTTTTCCGCACTCATGCAGGATTTCGCGTCCGGCAATGACCTCATTCTCCGGGCTTGAAGAAAGGCTCACGCGGATGGTCGAACCGATGCCGTCCTTGAGCAGAGCAGAAAATGCAAGAGTTGATTTTACCACTCCGGTTATAAGCGGGCCGGCTTCCGTAACACCGATGTGAAGCGGAATGTCCGATATTTCAGCGAATTTTCTGTTTGCCTCCACGGTTTCTTCAACGGATGAAGCTTTCATGCTCACAACTACGTCATTAAAACCAAGGCTGTCAAAAACGGCTGTTTCACGCAAGGCTGTCCGGCAAAGCGCTTCCGCCCTGGTTATTTCACCGGATTCAACGAGAATCTGAAGATCCTTGGGAAGGCTTCCTGAATTCACTCCGATCCTGATTGCGGCTCCCTTTTTGCGGCATGCATACACGACTTCCTCAACCATGTCCCGGCTTCCGATGTTTCCAGGATTTATCCTGATTACAGAAACAGGCCCTTCAAGGCATTTCAGTGCAAGCCTGTGGTCAAAATGTATGTCGGCGACAAGGGGAACGTCCGTATTCGCTGCAATAAGGCACAAAGCTTCCGCGCTTTCCATGTCGGGAACTGCGAAGCGTATTATGTCGCAACCGAGGGATTTCAGGTCGTTTATCTGCTTCAATATGGAAACAAGCTTTTCCGAACCTTCGGCAACGTCATTTATGGAATCTTTCCACATTGTCTGCACGGTCACGGGATTGTCACCCCCGACAAGAATCTTCCTTATGTTGTTCTGTCCGCCTATAGCGACCGTTCTGGTTTTTCTGTACATAATCATCTTCCTTATATCTGGATTTCCCCGGCGTTCCGATAAAAATAGCCGCAAGAACGTAAACATTCAAGCGGCGTACAACATGATACGGACGGTCCCGGAAACATGATCCCGGAATCTTCCGCACCGAAAAACGAAAAACTTTCCTACGAAAGATTTCCCTAGCAGGCCATCATACCGAATACCATGCTGAACAGAGCGATGGTTTCGCAAAGACCGACGACCATGATGTAGTTCGTGAATCCCTTTCCTGTTTCGGCAAGTGCATCGGAACCTGCGGCACCGGCTTTTCCCTGGGCAATGGCTGACATACACATTGAAAGGCCGCATGCAAGTCCGAGACCCACAAGGAAGAACGGATTCTGCTCAGAAGTCCTCATTGAGTTCATCAACAAAAAGCCGTAGATTGTCTGTGTAAGAGGAGCACCTGCAAAAACTACCAGCAAGAATGGAGCCGGCTTGTTATTCAAGTAGCATCTTTTCCAAGCGCCGATGGCACCCTGTCCTGCAATACCGATACCGATCGCACTACCCATAGCGGCGATACCCATTACAATACCTGCACCAATCATACCAAAGTCCATAATTTTCTCCTTTAGAACATAAGCGTTCCGAATTAATTCATATTTTTTCAGAAGGTGAAATACACCCCTGTATTTGATTTTTTTACCGGAAAAACTTCCCGGAGGCAGATGATTTACACCTGCCCTTAATCTGCTAGCGGAGCTTTCCCAACTCCCCCACTGCGTTGATTGCCTTGCCTAGACCTTCCACGCGGACTTCCTTAACGCCGCTCCTTTCACTGAACGGACGGTATTTTGTTCCGCTCCATGTCATGCCGAGGTGCTGGGAGAATTCAAGCGTATTCAAGCGCACTCCGTGAACGACGACGGAAAGAAGGTTCAGTATCATGTTGAGTCCGTGACCGAACACAATCAATATCACTGCGAACACGACCAGCGCAAGTTTTCCGAACATCGGGCCTGCCATGCTGTTGACCGTGCTTGATATTGCAGCCCCTGCAAGCGCGACCGCCCAAAGACGGATATAGGAAACGATGTCCGAGAACACGTTGACAACGCCCAGAAGCACGCTGATTATGTTCTTGCAGCTCTCCAAGACCGACTTTCCGACGCTTCCTTCATAGTTCGAAAATATGAAGCTCAACAGGAAGCCGAATCCAAGGACTCCTATCGATATGAGCGGGATTGTCGGAGGAAGGCTCAAAGCACCGCCGAAAATCTCAATCGGTTTTTCTGCAACCGAAAGAGGGAATCTCGTTCCGTCAACGACCATGTTCATGACGACATAGAACATTCCCCAAAGCTGGAGCAATGAACCAAGGTCGCCGAGACACTTGAGGCTCTTCCTGTCCGCTATGAAGCACTTGATGTGCGCGATGCTGAGCTGAACGAGCGCAAGCATGAAACAGAATACCTTCTGGTTGGTGTTTGCACGCCCTGCCGCATCAGCAATTCCAAGCATCTCCATTTTTGCGGACGATATAGGCCTGAACGAAAGATTGACCATCCAGTCAGGAAGCTTCTGCCATTCAATGCCGAACCATGAGCATGTAAGCACTCCGTAAACCATCGTGCACAGCCCGAGTATCATGACAAGCACCGGAAGAGAGCGCTTTCCCTTTTTGCTCTTTGCAAGAAGAAGAAGTCCTACCAGTGAAATCAGTGCACCGTACCCGGCATCAGCAAAAATCATTCCGAAGAATATGCTGAAGAACAGGAGGAACCAGCCTGAAA
>JAFPKH010000119.1:0-6268 GCA_017424825.1 Treponema sp.
AGATAGGGTATATGGAGAAAAAAAACTGATAAAATAAGGCTGCAACGGAAAATCAGCATTGAAAATTTGAGCATTATGGGATAAAATAAACTTTAGTGGGTGGGAATTATTATGCCGGAAATTCAAAAAGAAAAAAAGAAAGCCAGTTCTATATTGTCCGTGATCAGCGGTAATGCTGTTGCGGTTGCCGTCATACTGACGGTTCTTATGATGTTCATTCCATTGAACAAAGTCATAGTGGATATTGCCATGGCACTCAACCTGGCAGTTTCTTTCATAATCCTTCTGACCGTAATCTATACGAGGCGTGCATCGGATTTCACGTCCTTTCCGCGCGTCACTCTGCTTGTAACGCTGTTCGGGCTTGCAATCAACATTGCTTCAACGCGTCTTATCCTTACGCATCCGGTCATAGGCAAGTATGACATAGGAAGCATACCGGGGCAAAGCTCTCTTGTTCAGGCGTTCGCCAACATAGTCACGGGAAAGAGCCTTGTGGTCGGATTCATAATCTTCATAATTCTCATCGTCGTTCAGGTCATCGTCGTTACGAAGGGTGCCGGACGTGTTTCTGAAGTCAGTGCGCGCTTCACCTTGGACAGCATGAACAACAAGATGTTCGATATCCAGAATGAGCTTAATTCAGGGGCGATCACGGAAGAAGAGGCCGCAAAAAGAAAGGAGCAGATCCGCCGTGAAGTGGATTTCTATTCAGCCATGGACGGTGCTTCAAAGTTTGTGAGCGGAAACGTAAAGGCCGGTATCTTCATCACTATCGTGAACTTGGTCGGAGGAATAATAACCGGAGCCATCGGCGGTGCTGATGTCGGAGAGGCTTTCAAGAGCTATGCCAACCTGACGATCGGTGACGGTCTCATGTCACAGCTTCCTGCGCTCATGCTTTCATTTGCAACCGGTATTCTTGTCACCGGCTCTTCTGCGGACGAGGTTATCGGAGACCAGCTCAAAAAGAATTTCTCCGTCAGCGGTACGGCGTACATCATCGTCGGTGCGGCGCTTGCTGTCATGGGAGTCGCTTTCTTCGGCATGGCAACGCTCGTTCTTGTGCCTGTCGGCGGAATTTTCATATATGTCGGAATCCGTATGCAGAAGATGCAGAAAGAAAAGAAGGCGAAGGAAGAAACGAAGGCACTTGCGGCAAAAGGAAAAAAGCAGACAGGTTCCAGCCCGGACGACGTTTCCCATGTCGTGTCGCTTGATCCTCTTTCTCTTGACCTTGGTTATGCGCTCGTCTCGCTCGTTGACAAAGAGAAAGGTGCGGAGCTTCTTGAACGCGTCACCAGAATCAGGCGTGAGCAGGCACTTGACCTTGGCCTTGTCATTCCGCCGATCAGAATCCGTGACAGCATGAACATAGAGCCTGATGAATATTCATTCAAGATTCGCGGTATAGAAGCAGGCCGCAGCCGTCTGAAACTCGGCTATTACATGTGCCTCAACACCGGAAGCGTCAAAAAAGAAAATCTCCTCACGGGTGAAAAGACCCATGACCCGGCATTCGGAATGGATGCAATCTGGGTTCCTGAAACCAAGCGTGCTGAAGCCGAGCGTGTGGGCTATGCGGTAATCGATCCTCCGACGATCATAGCGACGCACCTTACGGAAATCATAAGGCGGCATGCAGCGGACATACTTACGCGTCAGGAAGTCAGCAAGATCATCGAAAAGGTCAAGAGCGAATATCCTGTCGTCGTCGATGAAGTCCTTACAGGAGAAAACAAGCTTTCATACGGTCAGATCGAAGCCGTTCTCAAGGCGCTCCTTGAAGAGCAGATCAGCATACGCAACATGGTCGTCATATTGGAAACTCTTTCAAATTTCGCTCCCATTTCAAAGGATCCTTGGGTTCTTGCCGAAAAGGTCCGCCAGGCTTTGGGTGCACAGATCTGCCTTCAGTATGTTGACGAAAACAAGGTGCTCCCTGTTCTTATTCTGTCACAGACCCTTGCGGAAAGCATTCTGGAGCACAAGGCCGTAATTGCGGGTCAGAAACCTTTTGTGGCGTTTGATCCGGTTGAAGGCCGCAGATATATAGAAGCTATGTCCGCATCCATTGCAGCGGTAAGGGAAAAGAATTATCTTCCGATTGTAGTCTGTCCTGACGAGGTTCGTCAGCTTGTCAAGTCGTCCACGGAACGCGAAATACCCGGAATTGTGGTTCTTTCGTACAGCGAGATCAATGCTGCCGGAAACAGCATAAAAGTAGAGCGCATAGGGGACATAGATGTACAGCAATGACGGCATGAGCAATCACATGATCATAGAGGCCCGGAATCTTGAAGAGTGCCGCGAAAAGCTGTACAGAAAATACGGCGACACCTTCCATATTTCCAATTGGGAAAGGATTGTGAAGGACGGTATCCTTGGTCTCAAGCAGAAAGAGATGATACGTGCGTATTATACTGTCTCCCACAACATGAGGGGATACGGTTCGTCGGAGCCTTTCAATGACAGAATGCAGGCGGCAAGGGAAAACACTTCCGCATATTCTGCCTATGGTTCCACGATGCGGGGGTCTTCTCCTTCGTCTCCATATTCAGGCATGGCTGCACAGGGCGGCGGACAGACAGAAAGCTTTTCAAAAAATCAGGAAGCGATTCTCAAAAAGCTCGTCGGAAACTTTGACATAGTGCGCCGTCTGGGTGAAATGCAGGAGCAGATGAACGGCATGAACCGCAGCATTTCCAAGCTGATGGATTTTTCAACCGGAAAAAAAGTGCACCCGTCAATAGAAAAAATCGACGGTATGCTGAAGAAAAACGAATTCACGGACTCATACATAGAATCTATGAACGAAAGGATTTCGGCTGAAATGTCGGTCGGGGAACTTGATGATTTCGACCTGCTTCAGAAAAACGTACTGAATTGGATAGGTGAGTCCATAAAGATTGCCCCGCGCTATGAAAGAAAGGGATCGAAGCTCTGCCATACAATAATCCTTGTGGGACCGACCGGAGTGGGAAAAACCACGGCAATAGCAAAAATGGCGGCGACCATCATGAAAAAGGCGAAAAGGGACAGGGTTGATCCTCCGAGCGTCGTCATGATCACAACGGACAAGGACAGGGTTGCGGCAAAAGAGCAGCTTGAGCATTATGCGGAAGCCATAGAAGCGGATTTTTTTGAAGCTCCCACCCAGGAAGATTTCGAGGATCTGTACAATTCATACAAGACCAAATCAGATTTCATATTCGTAGACACCAACGGCTACAGTCCCAGGGATCTTGAAAATTTGGGAAGGCTCCACAAGCTTCTTGACGTTGAAGGGCTTAAGGCTGACATATACCTTGTCGTAAGTGCGTCAACCAAGGCGAGCGACCTTGAGAACATAATCAAAAACTATGACTCCTTCGACTACAGGAGCGTAATAATAACCAAGTGCGATGAGACGGTTTCCTTGGGAAATATCCTGAGCGTCATCAGCGAAAAGAAAAAGTCGGTTTCCCTTATTGTCCACGGGCAGAAAACGCTCAACACGATCGAGCCTGCGACCCCTTCGTATTTCCTGAAGAGGATTGTTGATTTCACGGTCGGAAACGAAAATTCAGCCGTCGATTATGACCCGGAGAAAGATTTTGATGATGAATGACGTTTTTTTTCGGGAATTTATAAAAAATTTTAAAGATTTGGAGAGTCTTACTGCTTAAAACCTTAATACTTTTAATAAACTTTATCGACAATTTAAAAAAGTGGATTAAATCTTCGGAATCTTTTGTTTCCGGGATGACAATGAAATGAGATTAAAAAGAGAGTGGGAATAAATATGGGAATGGAAGAACAGGCAAATGAGATTCGCTCCATGATGGGCAGCGGGACATCCGAGCACAAGACAAGGATCATAGCTATAACAAGCGGCAAAGGCGGGGTCGGGAAAACCAACATTGCCGTGAACATGGCCATTGCGTATGCCGAGATCGGAAAGCGCGTCATTTTGATCGACGGTGACATGGGTATGGCGAACGTCAACGTACTCCTGAACATCGTTCCGCGCTACAATCTTATGCAGGTGATAAATCATCAGAAAAAGATGAGCGAAATCATCCTTGATACGGAATTCGGCATTAAGTTCATTGCCGGTGCGAACGGTTTTTCAAAAATCGCAAATCTTTCAAGGGAAGAGCTTGAGTATTTCACAAAGGAATTCGCCTCTCTTGCAAATGCAGACATAATCATAATCGACACGGGAGCGGGTATCGCAAACAACGTGCTTCAGTTCGTAGCCGCAGCCGATGAGGTTTATGTCGTGACCACTCCTGAGCCGACCGCAATCACCGATGCATACGGAATAATCAAGATCATTTCCACTGAGCTTGTCAACCGCGAGCTGAACATAAAGCTTCTCGTGAACAGGGTTCATTCAGCTGATGAAGGAAAGAGGATTTCCGACCGCATCATAACGATAGTCGCCCAGTTCCTGAACTATAAGGTTGGTTACATCGGCTTTGTCTATGACGATCCTGTCGTGCAGACTGCGGTTATCAGGCAGAAGCCTTTTATGGTGGTCAACCCCACGTCGCGTCCTGCAGTATGCCTTCAGCATATAGTCGGAAGGATTGAGAAGACGGAAATAAATACGTCTGCCGGAGTTTCTACGTTCCTGAAGAAATTTGTCGGCGGAGCCAAGAAGAAAAAGTAACGGCGGCGTCACGTTTTTTGTTGCTTGACCGTTGGTAAAATATGCCCTAATCTTTATAAATGGAGGATGATAGTACATGCGCAGCTTGAAAAAACTTATTGCACCTGCCGTTGCCGGGTTTGTGCTGTCTTTTTTTATCAGTCTAATTGCCACTAAGGGAAATTTCGGAGCGGCTTTGTTGCGCGGTATACTTTTTGCCGTTATTTTTGCAGTCCTCTTTTTTCTTATTGATTTTATTTTCAGCAAATTTCTGGAGGGGTCTTCAGGTTCCGGTGCATCTGGAAAACCGTCTGATCCGGGACTTGGTTCGAAAGTGGACATCACTCTTTCTGACGAAGATCTTGCCGATGACGGTGATGACCTGAAATTCTTCGTGAGCCACAACAAAGTCGGGTTGAATCAGGACGGAAATAATTCTTTTGAAGAGCCTGAGTCTGAAAATCAGTTCGGCTCAGATCCTGTATCTGTTTCATCAGCTGAAGAAAAGCCTGCGGAATCCAAATTGCAGGTTCCTGTTTCTGACAAAGGATCTCCGTCAAAGCCTGAATCAAAGGCCGCTCCTGCATCATCGGGGGGTCCTGAAAAAACTTTCCGTCCGATCCAGCTTGGTTCCGGTGAAGAGGCTGCCGCCGCTGCCAGTGCCGCACCTCTGGATTCTGATTCTGAAAAGGTTAGGGATGTGGATGCCCTTCCTGATATTTCTGATTTTGATTCCGAGCTTGGTTCGGAAAACAGTTCTGACGGATCTTCGTCCGATGACGGATATCTGGATGACACGGATTTTACGGGTCCTAATGCATCATTGTACAACCGCAGGAAACCTTCTGACGACGTTACGTCCGGGCATGATGCGGAAACTCTTGCAAAGGCGATACAAACCATATTGAAAAAGGATGAGTAAAGGACGTTCTATTTTCTAAAGTTGAAGTCCGGGAAGTAAAATTTTCGGACGGTCTATTGAAAATAAGTGATTAAGGGTGTGGAGAATGGGAAATTCGCTTGTTGAGGAAAAGACGGAAGAAGAACTGTGGCATGAATTTAAGAAAACTAAATCTCCTGCCATCCGTGATAAATTTATCAGGCAGTATATGCCGCTGGTTAAGTATGTAGCAGGAAAGGTTTCGACCGGAATGCCCGACAGCGTTGAATTTGACGACCTTGTGGGGTACGGACAGTTCGGGCTTCTTGATGCAATCAATAAATTCGATCCTGATAAAAACGTAAAATTCAAGACTTATGCCGTGACAAGGATCCGCGGTGCCATTTTCGATGAGCTTCGTGAGCAGGATTGGGTGCCGCGTTCGGTGCGCCAGAAATCACGTGAAATCGAAGATGCAATAGGAAACCTTGAGGCAAAGCTCGGACGTTCTGCCACTGATGCGGAAGTCGCAGAGTCCATGGGAATGTCCGAAAACGAATATCAGACCGCAATCATGAAGGTTAGCGGAACAAGCATACTTTCACTGAACGACGTATGGTATTCCGGCGATGACAGCGACCACATGTCCATACAGGACAACATCGAATCCCCTGCATGCTTGAATCCTGATGTGATAGTCGAACGCGAAGAAGTGCGCAAGGTTATAATCGAGGCAATCAACGAGCTGCCGC
>JAFPKH010000120.1:0-4878 GCA_017424825.1 Treponema sp.
CAAGTGCGTCACAGAACATCGTGCAGTATTTTGCGGGTGTTCCGTCCGTAAGCACGGCATCTAAAGTTTCTGAATCAAAATTCGCAAGTCCTGAATCATTTGCAATCGGAAAGCAGATGACAGGCTTTAATGAAGCGGAAGAAAGAAAAGTCAGCCTTGGAAATGTAACTTCTGTGGTTTCTGATGGTTCTGTTCATGAAGCAGTGACTGAAAAATCTGCGGAACAGCCTCTCCTGGACGACAATTCATGGCATCCGTCGGATGGTACGGTTGAAAATGAACGGCTTGCGTTTGCAAGTGAAAGCGTTTTGGAAAAATCTGTTAAAGGAGAGGAGGTGAGAGAATTGGTCGCTGACACGGACAATGCGGAAAAAGACAACAAACCGTTCAATCCGGCATTGCTTGCAGCTTTGTCAGCAGTCCTTGGAATTTCGGCACTGATTTTTCAGAAAAAAATGCGCAAATAAGCGTTTTTGTACTTGCAAAAATGTGGCGAAGTTTATAAAAAGTAAGTGGAAAATGCAGTTTCAAGGCAATCAGTAAGCCTGCTGCATTATTAACGAATCAGTTTATTAGGAGGTTCAGTATGAACGTAAAGAAAATTATTGCATTGGTAGTGACAGCTCTTGTTTCTGCAGCCGTATTCGCTCAGGGCTCTTTTGTCGTAAAGTCAGTAAAAGGAACTGTAAAATACGAAGAGAAGCCGGGAGTCAAAAAGGCAGTTACTGTAGGCCAGGTACTTTCTTCTTCAGCAGTTGTTGACGTGGGCCTTAACTCAAAGCTCGTTCTTGAAATGGACGGACAGGAGTACACTGTAAACGCTTCTGCAAAGGGTGCCCTTGACAAGGTTGCTTCTGCAAAAGTTGCTTCCGGAGGAATCAAGAAAGGCGGAAATGCTGCCGGATCTGTAAAGGGTGATGGTGGAACCGGAAAATCAGTAAGCACAGCTTCTTCACGTGCTTCTGATGCAAAAGAAGACCTTGGCTGGGAAGAGTAATAATTCCAACCGCTAAAGGTCAGTAAAATTCCTGCGGTACTTTTTTGTGCCGTGGGATTTTTTTGTTTTTGACAGGCAATATTTTTTATGCCGCAGAAAAAGAAAAATGAAATCAGTCACTAAAAAAATAAAGAAATTCTATTATATTCTAATCCCCTTTGTCGTGGTCGCGCTTTGTGTACCGCTGTCGTTCACTGCATTGGACAACAAGCTCAACGACCTGTTCATAAGGTTCCTCCCGGATCCAAAGGAAAATGACAATGTCGTTCTTTTGGAAATAGATGACCCGCTGATCAACAACATTGGAACATGGCCGCTTACACGCAACGTATATGCGGATATGCTCAACACAATGAAATGGTTTGAGCCTGAAGCGTTCATTTCCGACTTGAGCTTTGTTGATAAAAGCCCTTTCCATGTTGATCAGTCATATATCGAAGATGATCTTCCGCGCTATGTCGATACGGAATTGACAATCTTTACGAAACATCCGTTGAAGTAATGGGCGGACTTGTGTCAGAAGATATTTCTGAAGATGATGCGAACGAACTTGCCCGTGCGTTTATCGATGCAAGCGAAAGCTCAAGGAACAACATCCAGGTTTCAATCGCAACCGCCAGCAAAGATTATGACACTGAGCTTAGTGAAGCACTCCGCTTTTTCGGCGACTCATACCTTACGCTCTGGATGGATGCCGACATAGACATGAACGATGTTGACCGCGATTTTCTCATGAACAATCTTGCCATGGAGAATGTCGTTTCAGACGGAGACACGCTTACCCCCGACGTTGATACCGTTCGCCCTGCACTTGATGTCTTGATGTATGCCGCTGGTGAAGCAGGATTCGTAAATGCAGAGCCGGATAGTGACGGATACCGCCGCCGCCTGTATCTTTTGAAAAAATATCAGGGAAAATATTTTGCGCAGTTGATTTTCCAGCCTGTCCTGAAGCATTTCGGAAATCCTCAGGTGATTATCTCCAACAAAAAGATTGTGCTTAAGGATGCGGAAGTTTCACCGGGCGTAAAAAAAGACGTTGTGATTCCGCGCTGTGAAGATGGTTCTGTCCTCATCCGCTTCCCGAAAAAAACATATCTTGAATATGATTCACGTCTTTCGGGCTGGAGCGTCTACAGGCTTAGCCTTCTTGAAAAAAATCTTGTGCAGAATCTCAGGATCATGAAAGAAAGAAGCTATTTCGGCTTTGAATCAGACGGAGAGCCTGTAATAATCTGGGATGAAGACGTTGACGGAACCAATCCGGTTGATGCATACAATGCCGTTGAATATATCCGTGACGAGCTTTCTTCCGGTGAAGAAACAGAATACACTTTTGAAGATTTCAAAACTTATCATGATGAGTTTTATGCTTCCGTAGAAAAATGGCTTACCGGAGATTATGAAAAGAAGCTCTTGGAATATGCAGACGGCGACTCTGACGTTATGAGCGACGTAATGACTGTTTTCCGCCTGACCACGGAGATTTTCCAGGACATAAAAAAGCAGAGCGAAAAACTTGAAAAGCGTCTGCGCGGTTCTTTGTGCATCATCGGAACGAATGCCACGAGTACCACGGATTACGGTGTCATTGCCTATGACGGAAACTATGCCAACGTCGGTTCACATGCTTCCATGGCAAACCAGCTTCTCTCCATGGATTTCATCGATGACAGCCCGTGGTTCTATGGCATTTTTATTGCTTTGGCCGCCAACTTGATTTACGTATTGATTTGTTTCAAGGTCAAGACTCCTATCAGAAAAATGATTGTCGGTGTTTTGATGGTGTTCATCGTAACGGCACTTTTGCTTGCTGTGTTCCTTGCAACAAGAAAATACTTCTGCGGAATAGTCCCGATTATTTCCATGATCATCACCTTCGTAACGATTACGGTCATAAGCCTTATCAGCACGTCAAAGGAAAAGAAATTCATCCAGGAAAAATTCGGAGCCTACGTTGCACCTGAGATTGTTTCACAGCTCGTAAAGCATCCTGAATCAGCCACTGTCGGTGGTGACAGCAAAAACATCACTGCATTGTTCAGCGACGTAAAGACATTCTCTGGATTCACGGAAACGGTCAACAACGTTGCAATCAAAAATGCAATCCAGCACAACGAGGATGTCAAGGCAGGAAAGTTCCCGGGCGAAAAACCTTTGACCGATGAAGAAGTCGGCATGAAGGGTTCGGCAAGCGGAGCTGAACATCTTGTTGCATACCTGAACGACTATCTTGGTGCATTGAGCGATGCAATCATGAAGGAACACGGAACGATCGATAAATACGTCGGTGATGAAATCGTTTCGTTCTTCGGTGCGCCTATCGATGATGAAGACAATGCATGGAACGCATGTGTGGCCGGAATCAGGATGCTGCAGGCAGAAGCACGCTATAATCAGGAGCATCTTGAAGAGCTTCCGATCAATCCGAAGACAGGAAAACCATTCCTTTTGAACTCACGCGTCGGAATCAACTCCGGTGACATGGTCGTAGGAAACATGGGTACTACAAGAAAAATGAACTACACTGTCATGGGAAACAACGTAAACCTTGCCTCCCGTCTTGAAGGAACCAACAAAGCCTACAACTCATGGATCATGTGTTCGGACAGCACTTGGAAAGCCGCCAACGCACGTCCGCACAATGACGAGCTGATTGCCCGCCGCTTTGATTGCGTACAGGTCGTAAACGTCGTACAGCCGGTGCAGATTCACAACATCCTTGGACTAAGATCGGAACTGCCGGCAAAACAGATTGAGGCCGCCGAGATTTTCAACCGTGGAATAGAACTGTACCTCAAAGGCATGGACACCCCTGACCAACCGAAGGATCCGGAAGATTTGAAGAAGGCATACAGGCTTTTCAAACAGGCGCTCGAATGCTACCCGGATGACAAATCGTCCGAAGTATTCATGCAGAGATGTATGTTCTTCGTCCAAAACGGAATGCCAAAAGTCTGGGACGGCGTGTATACCATGACTTCAAAGTAAGCGTCCAATAAAATTTATGTCCCCGGAGCAAAAAACTTCGGGGATTTTATTTTATGAATTTCCACATGTCTTCGACCAAGAAATTATCAAAGGTTTTTATACGGGCATTTAAAAATGTATCTTTTGTGATAGAAGGGCGTAAATCTAAATAATAAACACCATCCAGAGGATTTAGTGCGATTGTGTATGCTTTAAAATGGCCAGGTAAAAATGTAGAATTGATTCCATAAATTGCCTTGTTTTTGTTTTCTTTTCTTTGAACATCATTTAGGAAAATAGCAAAATGAGGAATATCAATTTTTTTAAGCTTGTTATACATATGTTTGTCTAAGAAGATTTTATCAATCCTGTCTTTTGAAGAAGTTTTCAATTGTCCGATAGCTTTTTCTTCATGCTTTGAGTTTAATAGAATAATATCATGTTCAAATTTCATTGTTTCATCTGTATCAGCTAAATTTACAATTTCATCTTTATCATCAATATTTATTCCACAAGCCTTCACTGTATTTCTAATTAAAATTTCGAAATAATTACCATTTTTCTTTTTTGCCTTGTTTGAATTATTTAAAGCATCCAATGTACATCCAATACTTTGCTGACAGGTATAAATTACAGAATTTATCGTTTCTCTAGCTTCAAAATCATCTTTTATGTCTTTAATATAGGGAAGGGAATCTTCAAATATTTTTCGTGAGTTTGAAAAGTTACTTGCTTTAATAAATAAATCAGAATTAATTGGACGAGTAACACAATGTTTTCCGTCATCTTTGTATTGAATAAAATGATAATTGCTTTCATTTTGAGAAACGATATCAGCTTGAATATTTGGAGTTACAGCCTCTCCAAATTTTGTAAAATCTAAATACTCTTCTGCAAAATCCAAAAACCAA
>JAFPKH010000121.1:0-3006 GCA_017424825.1 Treponema sp.
CTATAGAAAAAGAACCGATAGGCCTATTATCTCTAACTATTTTTTCCATGTCAAAAAACATTCAACTTTACCTCCTTTATAATTGGGTATTATTATTCTGAAGGATACAACTTAAATCCATAATCTTCATAAAATTTTTTTTCACCAGAATTCTGTATTACATTATAATTTTTATCTTGTTGCCTATCACAGAATACCAGAAATTTCTTTTGCCGTCCATGCGTTCGGAATCGGTGCGAGACTCGTAGCCAACGGCGGATCCATATTTATTGTTTATCGATTATTCTTAAAAATCAAAACAACAATTCCCGCCACAATAAATGCCCCGATAATCCATATTGCGGTCAGAATCAAGCGTTTTTTTAACATCTGCTTCCAGGTCTGAATGTAAGGGATTCCCTCGCAGCCGGGAAGAATCCAGAATTTGCTGTGTCCTACCCAAAGCTTATCTATCACAATGCCGTCGTACCAGTTCATTACTTCCAGAAAAAGCAATGCCTGAAAATATGCCGGCCAAAAATCAGAAAGCTTATTCCACAAGCCGACAATCAGAACGAGGACGACAAGCATGACGACATAAAATTCCGTCATAAAGATTTTTTGCTTGCGGTTCATTTTTTCGCGGGTTGAAAGTCCCAGCTCAAATGCTTTTTCCTGCACGAACTTGGGATAAAAAAACAATCCGTCAACAGCACCGTGACGAACGGCAAACTTCACCATCAAAGTAAACAAAACGCAATATAAAACCAGTTGAATTATAATGAGCCATAATTTTATCATATTTGACCTCTTTTGTTTCCGCACAAAAATACAATCACAAACCAGACAATCATACTCTCGCTCATGAGCGCGTTCGTAAGCTCATAAGATAGTCGCCGGAACCGTAGCACAGGCATCCCAAAATGCCACAAAGCAAGGCAAGTTTGTTTTTCGAATTAGAGTTTTTCATTAAATCGTTCCTTCCTTAAAATCTATTGCAGTTTCATTTCGTTTTCTTTTTTTCCTTCAAAACAAAAGGTCTGAAAATATCAGCTCCCATTATTTTTACGTTCGCACAGTCTGCCATTTCTTCAAGTTGCTTTATTTCTTCAGGATTAAGTTTGATTATCCACGTAATCTCTTTTAAAATCGTCCAAATCTTTTACAAGAGATTTTCTTACGCGGCCTTTTTTGTAATGGGTAAAGGGCGTATACTTTGTACCAATAACGGCAACCGGTTTTAAAATATCCAATTACCACTCCTTTGTTGTCCATTTATCATCATCTATGATATTTACGATATGCGTCTTTAACGCCCAGTTTACGTACCCTGTCATGGAATCTTATAAAACAAAGTGCAAATCCAAGCCGCAAGTGCTGATGCAGCCGGGAAGATTACCAGCAGCTTCAAAAGCTGACTTTTAATATTATAGCCGTACTTTCTGTTTGAATAAACGCTCTTCACTTCTGGAAAATAGAATTGAAAAAAATGAAATTTCATAAGCAGGAAATAATCAAAGCAAATCATGTCGTAGATTTTATATATGGTAAAAATCAGCACAAACCTTAAAAAGAACTGCCAGAAAGTAAACTTACTTCTGAAACCGTCCCAGATGGAAATGACTCCAACGCCAATGATCATGAGAAAACTGAAAACCATGAGAGTCCAACCGATGATTCTTGCTCCGTAAAAAAGTTCCTTTTCTCTGGGAAGTAATGCCTTCTGAGCCTCCTTTGGTGCTGATGAGAAAAATTTTTTGTCCTGTATAAAAGCAACGGCAGCAAACATCATCAATGTAATCGCCACGCAAAATACAATTGCGAGAAAAATTGTTAAAAGCATACCTTTACTCTCCCCTTTCTTGAAACCTCTTTCAAAATCATTTTATTTCCAGATTAAAAATCTCAAAACCGCGTAATCAACTCCCGAAACAACAAGTGCCATCAGAGTACTGTAAACACAGCCGATTAAAAATGCCTTGAAATGGAAAAAATAATCTTTGTAACCTTTGCATCCTTCCGTTCCGGGAATCACGACCCATTTAAAGGTAAGAGTGCAGATAATCAGCCAGTCCATAACAAGCAGGTCAATCACGTTCCAGCTCATTGCAATTATGAAAATGAAAACAAAGACTGACCAGAAAGGAACCTGCCCGGACCTAAACTGAAAAAGCCCGAATGCAATGACCGTACCAAAAATTACAAGTGCGCCGAGCGTGCCGAAAATTTTTGCATTACGTTTTTGAGAAGCATTTGGCTCCGGTAGATTTGACGCCTGCTGTATGTCCTTTGGGTAGTCGTGGAGCATTTGCCATGGAAAGTGTTTTACAATTATATAAACATAAATTATCCAAAGCAGAGACCAGACAAGTCCTTCGATTAAAGCTGCAAGTATCATTTTGATTCCTCCTTTTTTGTAACATGAAAATCGCACAGGCTGTCACCGTTTGCAAGAGTGTGATGCCGTTCAAGATTTGCGCCCATATATTCAAAGGTAACAAAGTCAGTCTTGCACATATATTTTATAAGATGAAAGCAGCCCTCTTTTTTTCCAAGCTCGCATAATCCGCATTTTGTATAAGTAAGGTCAAAAGTTTTTTTATCCGGCGAAAGTACAAAATTTGATTTCCAGTCCATTTCGTAATTTGATTTTTGAGACTGTTCGGCTGTAACCATGCGTATTTTCAGATTTTTCTCATCAAAAGCATTTTGATTTTTATGTCCGTTGCGAAGCAGTTTTGAATTGCACAAAGCGTTTATCATTCCTTCAAAGCGGCGTTCGGTAATTGTATCTGGGAAAGCCTTGTAAAAAGAAATTAGATAGCAGCCAATGTAAAGCGTAGGAAGCAGGCTGTTGTCTTTTGCGAGTTCCGGTGTACGAGTCACGATTTTTTTATATTCTGACTTGCAGTTTTTCTTAAATGCAAAATCTACTTTTATGCCGTCTGATTTCAGATATTCAAAAATGATTTTATTCATTATAAGCGGCATAAGCTTTGCCATAAGGTTGTAGTTCATAAAAATGGC
>JAFPKH010000122.1:0-5841 GCA_017424825.1 Treponema sp.
ACAATCAAGTTCAACTGCGAGTTTCTGCACACAATGCTTTTGGACAAAAACAACAGCCTGACTTATGGAAAAAGAATCATGTGGACGCCGGACTTTGTAGCCTCCCTGATTTTTGACCTGAACTTTGATTTGTGGAACATGAGCGTCGATGCAAACTATACCGGCCTGCGCTATATTTCGAATCTGAACGCGGCATACATGAAACCGTATGTCCTGCTGAATGCCTCCGCGTCTTTCAAGGGATTCAAAGTTGCAACGCCGTATCTGAAGCTTGAAAACATTTTGTTCCAGGATTATGAAGCCGTGGAATCCTATCCGATGCCGCTTATGTCCATGACGCTGGGGTGTTCATTAAAATTTGCGTGGGATTGATAAGGAGCATCTTTAAAAACTGAAGTTTTTAGAGGATTCTCTAAAATAAATTATGTTGACTTTCGGCAAGTTTGATTTTAGAATTTGCAATCATGGAAAATAAAAAAATTACGGCAGATTCTTCCACGGTAAAGCTTTTGGGAAGAACGCTCGATGACGGCGGAACAAGGTGGCTCATTCTTTCTGCAAGCGGAATTGAATTCGATATAGAAGCAAAAAATCTGTCCTTTAATCTGGTTGGTGATGAATGTGCGCATCCTTCCGGAAAAGAGGACGGAAGCCCTGAAATGAACTGGGCGCGGTATGAAATTTTTGTGGACGGAAAATCTTTTTTGATCGGGAGCATGGATGCAAAAACAAAATCCGTAAAAGTTTTTGAAGGAAATCAGGTTAAAAAAGCCCGCGTCAGATTTTTAAAGCTTTCGGAAGGAACTCAGTCTTATCTTGGAATTGAAGGCATAGTTACTGATTCGGATGCAAAGATTTCTCCTGCGCCGCAAAAAAAACTGAAAATCGAATTCATCGGTGACAGCATCACATGCGGATACGGCGTTGAAGGAAAGTGTGCGGAAGAGCCTTTTTCCACTCAGACCGAAAATGCAACGAAAGCGTATGCATATCTTTCGGCGAAGGAACTTGATGCAGATTATCTTTTGACAAGCTTCAGCGGTTTCGGAATAGTTTCCGGCTGGACAAACGACGGGAACAAAAATACGATTCAGCTTGTTCCAAAGCATTATGAAAAATTCTGCTTCAACTGGAATTCAAAAATGTTTGAAGACCGCTCATGGAATTTTTCAGATTTCGTTCCGAACCTTGTCGTAATAAATCTTGGTACGAACGATGACAGCTATACTTTGGACAACGAAGAGCGCCGCAATGAATATGCATCGGAGTACGTGAAATTCTTAAAGGATGTCCGTGCGAAAAATCCCGGTGCATATTTTCTTTTGACCATGGGAATCATGCTCGGCGGGAACAGGCTGTTCTGCAAAATTGAAAAAGCGGCTGAAGAATACACAAAGGAAACCGGAGACAATCGGATTTCACTCCTTCATTTTGTGCCGCAGACTGAAGAAGAAGGTTTCGGCTGCGATTTCCATCCGTCGGAAGCGACCCAGCTTAGGTGCTCAAAAGTTATTGTGCAAAAAATAAAAGATTTGATATCTGAAGGAAAAATTTAAGGAGCGTGTTTATGGAAGAAAAAATACTTATCGAAAAGGCGATTTCCATGCTGAGCTATTCGTATGCGCCTTATTCCGGATATTTTGTGGGTGCGGCTCTTTTGACCGAAGACGGAAAAATCTACACGGGATGCAATATTGAAAACGCTGCTTTCGGACCGAGCAACTGTGCGGAGCGTACTGCTTTTTTCAAGGCAATCAGCGAAGGCGAAAGAAAATTTTCTGCAATAGCGATAGTCGGTGGACCAGGCGGAAAAACAGAATCTTATTGTGCTCCATGCGGTGTGTGCAGGCAGGTCATGGCGGAATTCTGCAAGCCGGATTTTAAAATCATAATGGCAAAAAATCCTGATGACTTTAAAATCAAAACGCTTGGTGAACTTTTGCCCGAAAGCTTTAATCCACAGGATGAAATTGGAGCGAACAAAGCGTAGTCAGTATGAAAATAATGGTCAGTGCATGTCTGCTCGGCGAAAACTGCAAGTACAACGGTAAGAATAATTTTTCTCAGGTGCTTTTTGATTTTGTAAAAAATCATGATGTGATAAAAATCTGCCCGGAAGTGACAGGCGGTCTATCTGTACCGAGAGAATGCGCAGAAATTGTCGGCGGAACCGTGCGTACCAAAACCGGGATTTCGGTGGACGCTCAGTTTAGAAAAGGTGCTGCTGAGGTTTTGAAAATTGCATTGCAGGAAAAACCAGATCTTATAATCCTCCAGTCAAGAAGCCCGAGCTGCGGAGCCAACGAAATTTATGACGGGACTTTTTCCGGGTCAAAAATTCCTGGCATGGGGATTTGCGCAAATCTTTTAAAACAGCACGGATTCAATATTGCAGACTCAGATGATTTTATATCGAATATTCAAAAATCAGAAAATCAGAGTGAGGGATTTTAAAATTTAACGTACTCAACGCCGGCCAGTGAAATTTTTCCTTCGTCAATGGAAATCAGTTCGGAATCTGATTCGGATTTTAAAATCAATGAACCGTCGTTTTTCTGCCATGTCTCGCCGAAATCAAAAGAAATTTCTTCGGCTTTTGTCACGAGCTTTTTGCTTGAGCTTCGGTATGTGCCGCGTACCATTATTGCGGAATTCAAAACGGAAGTGCTGAGGATAAAATCTTTTTTTGAGAATTCATAGATTGCGCCTGTCGTGACGCTTGCCCATCTTCCTTCAAGGCTGATGCTTTTTTTGCATGACGGGAAAAGACCTGCCAAAAATGCGAAAAAAACAAAAGCCATGAATTTAAATCTCCTTTTCAAATACAAATCCCCGGATTATTCCTTGTCGTTGTTTTCAGCCGCCATTTCAGCTTCCATCTTTGCTTCAAGCTCTTCTTCACTCGGATATGCATAAAGGAGGTTGACGAAAACAGTCGTGCAGTCTGGAACATGGATGGCCCACTCAACGGTAATCTGCTTGATGTTGAGATCTGGCTGGACAGGCTCAAGGTTGTCTTTCATTCCGCGGCAGATTTCCTTTGCTATGCTGTCGGTCGGTTCTCCTTTTACCCATTCAGAATCAGCAAGGACTGAAAGATGCTGGAAAACGAAGCTTGCGTTCAACGGAGAATTCCTTGCAATTTCTGTCTTCCTAAGCTGGAAACGGATTTTCAGATCCCAGTCTTCTGTTTTTCCGAAGCGTTCGACCGGGTAGCTGTAGTGCACGTTTATGTCGGAATAGTCAAGTTCTTTGTTAAAAAAATTGGCAAGCACGACACCGTTCTTATATGAACTTGTGACGTTCTTTTTTTCGCCGTTTATAAAATTCTCTGAATCCTGAAGGCTTCTTTCGTACTTTTCTTTTAATGTCATATAAATCTCCAAATAAAATTATGGTCAATTTTTTGTATCGGATCAAATGCCGGGTTTACGGCGTGAATTTCATAAATCCCGCATCTTTCTCCATTATATTGGAAATCCTAATGTTTGTGAATGTTAGATCAGGATTTCCTTAGTGCGAGCGGTTGAATTCACGGCAGAATTCCACGAACTCATGCTGCGGAACCGGCTTTGAGAAATAGAATCCCTGGCAGTAGTCCACGCCCAATGCAACCATCATGTCGCGCTGGGATTGGGTTTCCACGCCTTCTACAAGAATCTTTTTTTTCAAATCCTTTATCATTTTGACTGTGTTTGAAAGAACTATCCTTGCACATTCGTCTTCTTCGGATTTCCAGAGTATGTACTTGTCTATCTTTATTATGTCGAAGTCCATGCTGAGGATGTACGTTGCGTTTGAGTAGCCCGTACCATAATCATCGAGAGAGAAGGAGAATCCCATGTCGTGAAGTTCATTGATCGTCTTCAGGAAATCTTCCTGGCTGTTGATTGCGGCGCTTTCCGTGATTTCCAGATTTATTGCAATCGGCGGAAGCGAGTAGTGGCCGAGCGTGTTTTTGAAAATCTGCGGGAGGCTCCTGTGCATGCACTGTACCGTGGACAAGTTGATTTCGAGCATGTTCAGTCCGATCGATTCAAGCTGGTGCATTGTGAACATGCGGCATACTTCTTCGAACACGAACTGTCCTATCTGTATGATGCGTCCGTTTTTTTCTGCAACAGGGATGAATTCTTCCGGGGAAATGTATCCCAGGTCATCGTCGATAAGGCGGATGAGAGCTTCTGCGGAGTGGATTTTGTTTGCCTTTACGTCCCAGATCGGCTGGAAATATACTTTGAACGAGTTTGTTTCCAATGCCCTGTCGATCGCTTTTTCTATTGCACGGCGGCGTTGTATGAAGTTGAGCTGTTCTTTCTGGAGGAAGAGCACCCTTGATTCGTCCTTTGCTCCCGGTGAGTCAAGCATCGTGATGATTCCGTCTATGGATGAAACGTCTTCCGGAACGTCGATTATGCTTATCTGGGTTTTAAGCGTCAGAACCCTGTTTTTGTGCATGAAATCGGTTGAGAAGCGGTTTTCTATGTATTTCAGGAGCTGCTGGGTGCGTTTGGACATCCTTTCGTCGAGGATAAGCGCAAAAATGCCGTTGCTGCAGTCATATACCGAATCATCGTCAGTAATCCTGTGGAGCCACTGGGCGTTGTCGTTCAATATTTCATTCATCGCCGAGTATCCCAGGGTGGTCATGTAGTATTCCGTGTTTATGATCTTTATTATGATCACCTTGTACTGCACTTTGTTTCTCAGGAGGGTTATGTTGTTCATGAGGAACGCGCGCCTGTTGTATATGTTGGTGTCGGAATTGTACAGCTCCGCCGGGTTTTCTATGGTCACCAGAAGATAGAGCGTCATCGAAATCTGTATGAAGCATTCAATCAGCACGTTCGGGAAGAAGAACTGGAATGCCATTGCCCCGACGCTGAGGATTATGAACGCAACCAAAGGACGCAGGTGTCTTGACGGCAGTGAATCCTTGTAATGTATGAGCACTTCCGTTGATATAATCACATAGAACACGGCCATTATGTACATGAAGATCATGAGCGGACCGCGGTTGTATGCTTTTTCAGGCGTGTTGAAGAAAATCATGTGGGTGAAAGGATTCGTAAGCTGCATGGCAAGAACGATCAGATAGGGTATGAAAATTGCCGCAATGATTTTTTTGTTGTATTTTTTCGTGAGTCCCGTCACCATGAATATGTACAGCGTGAATATGACCGGAATGGCCGTGTGCGGGATATGGTACAAGTAGTTGCAGATTATTATGAGCGTCTGGAACGGTTCCGATGTGGCTTCCAGGCGGGCTATGAGGTTCGAGGCTCCCATGTCGGCTATGGACATAAGCAGCTCGTCGAGTATGAGAATCAGGAAAACCTTGTTGTGGATCCTGTGCTTGTCTTTTTTACCGATGAATATCACCAGCATGAGTATGGCAATGAATACCGCTGCCATGTCAAAGTAGATTATATAATTATTCATAAAACGGACGATCCTTGGTAAATTTTCAGCCGATAGCATGGCAGCTTCCGGAACAGAGGCTCCGGACGCTGATCTTTCACAATACAGCTGCTATTCTACCATGGATTTTCAGACTTGTAAAATTATTCTTTTCCGTTCCAGCAATATGTGCAGAGCTTGCAGTGGTCGAGGCCGGTGGAATCAAGCATGTCGTCGAGGCGGTGGTAGCGCAGGGTCGTGAAATGAAGCTGTTTCCTGATTTCTTCCTGCATTTTTTCATATTCAGGAGTGTTAGGATCGCAGTATTTTGCAAGCGTTTCGGGGCTTACGTCCTCACCTTCGAACTTCTTTACGACGCGGCGGGCAATAAGATCCATCTCTGATTTTGAGCGGCTGAAATTCAGGTACTTGCAACCGAAC
>JAFPKH010000123.1:0-4873 GCA_017424825.1 Treponema sp.
TCCCAGTTTAACTAAACCGCCAAGAATCTTTTCTAACCTCTTGATGGCATTTGAAAGCCGAGCCTGATAGAACTGTTTTCGTGGTGCATTTTTCATGTTGGTAAAAAATTGAATTCTTGCGCAGGCCTGTTTGCAGTCCTCGTAAATTTCTGTAAAAACCGATTTTGCTTCTTTTAGATAATTCCATTTTTCTGCAAGTTGGTCATCGTTTTTGAGAGCATTTATCGGAACTATCAAATCTTTCACATTGCTCTCGATTGTCCCTACATTGCGTTGCATTCGCCAGACATAATTACAAGCCTTTTCTTTTTGTTCTTTCGCAAGTTTTTGAATCGACAAAAAATCATTAGGTACATAAAGCTCGCAATAAGAATTAAAATTTTCCCATACATATTCGTGAATTTCTTTCATGATTGATATTAAAAGCTCGTTCAAATGCTGTCCACTTTCGAGATATTTGTCGCAATACATTTGTAAAAGTTCGATCGAGCCTTCTCCTCGCATCAAATCAGAAGCAACTTCAAGATAATCGGTCTTTGGAATATCCTCTGGCAGTGCACCTTCTATGTCACAAGCAAATTCTAGCTCCATAGGATTCGGATGCTGATGGCTAAATGTTCCGTCAAGATACAAAAACTCTACCGTTGTAGCAACATCAGAAAAATCCGTGATGCTTTTAAGTCGCGTTTTTACATCATTATCCCAGTATGCCCAGTCTTCATCGTCTGCAAAGCTCTGCATAATGCCTATTTCATATTTGCCAGCATGTTCCCTTGGATTTGCAAACACAGGACAAAAGCCGTAACAAACAACAATGTCTCCCTTCCTAAACGGATGCGGAACTGAAACATAGCGGCCTTTCTCCCAAAGTTCTTCCGACATTTCTTTTTTGCCAGGCTCAAGACAAAGCCATAAAAGATATCTGTCCCGTTCGCTAAATTGGTGTCCTGTTTTCTCCAGATATTCGCGAACTGCCTTTGAAGGAATCATTTTGATAATTTCTTCATTTGTAGGAATATTTTCTTTTTCTGATTCAATCAACTTTTCAAGGCGTGCATCCTGTTCAATACGCTCTTGGTTCATCGCCTTGTGAAACCTGTCCATTTCTTCCTGCGGGATATCAAATGTATTTTTTGCCATATTTCTCCTCAATCAAAATCAGCGTTTGCACGAACAATGCCTGCAATATCTTTCATCGGGTTCAACACAAACCTTTTATTTTTACACCAAAGTTTTCACCCAGAATTACAATCTCACCTTTTGCAATCAGCATATCGTTCTTGTAGACAAAAACATCCTCGTACCATTTTTGATCAAGCTCGATTATTGAACCTTTATCAAAACCATCGGATTCTTTTTTGCTTACATTCGCCCAACCAAAAATCACGCGGGTGTTGTAAAAATCATCAGAATCTTTTGCATCGGAAAATTCAAACATACTGTCACTCACTCCATCAATCCGAACGGCTTTTGAATCATCAAGGCAAAGAGCCACACACGACCACTTTTCATATCCGTCAATAAAGATTTTCAGAGTTGCATCTGTCAGGGCATTCAGTTCCAGAATCATATTTTTTTCAAGTTTCAGCTCGTTGCTAAGTCGGCACCTGCCAATTTCAACCAAAAGATTTCCCTGCGGTTTTTCAAGTTCCACCACCTTGTTTTTTTCGCCATGATAAATTATGTTCAGTTCGCAAAGTTTTTCAAGAATCTGCTCGTTAAAGAAAATATCCATCGGATAAAGTTTATCTTTTCTATTTGTCCCAGTTCCCCCAAAAGTCAGTTCAATAGTTGCCATTGCTCCCATCTCGCAGTAATTTTCGCCATAAGGAAGAAAGGTTGGATTGTCCTCAAACTTGATTTTTGTTATGGGTAAAAGAGCAGTTTCGCTTCGCTTAAAAAACGCCTGTTCAAGCAGTTCCATGCATGAATTGGCCACAAAATTTCTGAAAATATTTTTCTCGAATGCATTTGGGCTTTTCCACAAAAATCTTGTTTGTTGATTCTTTTTCTTTGCTTCTCTACCCAAAAAGCCTTTTAGAAAAGTTGCAGGATTTACATTGAACAGGAGTACACCGCCAAGCCAGGATGACGAAATCGAAAACGTCGGAGTTGGAATGCAGCGGATAAATTCCTCGCGTGTCAGCTGGTCAACCGAAGCAAGATGAGCCTTTGCAGAAATTTCCAAATCATTATTAAAATATTTTGTAAGGGAAAGGCAATATTCTTCCAAAATATTACTCAGGTTTCGGATTGTACTTTTACCGATTATATCAGGGCGCTTAAAGTCTAAGATTTTGACTTTGCTGGTTCCTTTTTCAAACTTTGAATATTTTTCAGCACATCCAATTGCCCCCAAAAGCTCATCGATTTCTTCTTGTGAAAGAACTTCGTTTTCATCGCTCATTTTTTCACTCCTTAGAATGGAATATCATCATAATCTTTATAAGAAACGTTAAGTCCGTGCCGCTCATGCCATTTTGAAAGAACGGCTTTTTCTTCGCCGGTGGGCTCAGAATTTCGGTCAATCCGTTCCTGCACGATTTTGTTTTTGTACACCTCAATGCAGATTTTATACTCCCCGCCTTTGGTGGCATAAACAATCGTACATTCTTTTTGCTCAACGTTTTCCGCATAGCTTGCCACGCAGTTGTGAAGCGCAGTTCCGATTTCGCACATCTGTATGTTCGTTTTCGGAAGTCTGAAAGAATAGCCATCGATGTCGTCCTCAAGATTTTTCTGCTCGCCCGTGTATTTAAAAATGATGTTTCGATTCTCCGCGCTGTAAGAAATTTTTGCAAGGGCATTATGATTGAAGCGAGAGAATCCGTCTTCAAGAATATCCTTTCGCAATTCTTCCGGCACATGGCGAAAATATTCCTGGAACATGCAGAGAGCATCGTCCTTCATGTAAGGATCTACATCCTCGCTTTTTCTGAGAAGCGTGTTCATCGTGGCAATCTCGCCCCGCTTTTTTATACTGTATTTTGAGAAGAAAATAAGGGCTTTTCTGTCAAGATATCTGATTTCTTCCCGATTTTCTTCGCTTTCGATTACGCGGTTGTACAAATTGATGTTGCGGAAGCCTGAATCATGCAGCCGCATACACAAGAGAAGAATCGTTGGATGCTCGGCAAAAACTTTCCGCAAAACACGGTGATTTTTAATGTGAGCTTTTTTCAAAAACTTGTTGAAAACTTCCGTGTCAGACCGCTCATAGTTGAAGGAGAATTTTAACTCATGCAGCTCACGGCTCATAAGAACTGCGTAAAGTTTTGGCTCGCAAGGAATCATCGTAAGCACATACATTTCAGAAAGATAACACGGCTTGGCATTCTCTTCGCTCAAATATCTGCTCGTAGTTGGAGTTTCTGAAAGCCCTGTGAATTTCTTCGCAAGGGCCGAGAGTTTTTTGTACGCTTCAAAAAGCACGCTCTCTGGATAAAAATAAAATTCCAGATTTCCGAGGAACTGCAGGATTCTTTGATGCCGTTCAAAAGGCAAAAGCTCTTTTTTGCTGTTTGAATTCAGCCGCCAGGGTTCAGAATCTTCTTTTTTCTCAGGATTTCCACCTGATTCAAAAGAAAAGGAAATCTTGCCGTTTTTCATGTCAAAAAAAATCGTTTCCATAATAAAAGCTGGTGGTTCCTGCAAATCTTTTGGGCAATCAGAGGAATACACAGGAAATGCAGATTCAACATGCCGATTCAAGTAATCTCTTCCTTCAAGCTCTTTTCGCGCGAATGTTTTAAAAGCCAATGAGAGCGTGAGATTTTCTTCATCAACGCAAATTTCTGCAGCAAAATAATCTTTCTGACAGTCGTTTGAGTCCTTAAAATTCCGCGAGTTAAAAAAATAACGGCTTTCTTCTTTTTGCCATGCGCAATAATCAGCCATTTCGCACGGAGAAAGGTCTTCGATTGCAAGGCCGTCCTCGTCAGAAAGAACTCCGTTGCCGGTAAACGTTGGCTTTACAGGACGCACAGGAAATTCGACAAATTCAGCAGGAAGAATCTCATCAGTTTCTTCTGGAATTGAATCTGATTTCTCCCAAACATTTTTTTCTGAATTAAAAACAACCGTATCTGGAACAAATTGATTTTTTAGACGAACAGGGATTATTTTCTTTTCATTTTCGCTCTGAATAAAATCAGCAGTACCAAGTTTTCTATAAAAATAAATCTTCTCCATCATAAAATCCTCCAAAAGTCACTGGTGTACCGAATAACTGTCATGCTGAATTTATTTCAGCATCTGTGTTTAGAGATTCCGAAACACACTTTGTAGCAGGTGCGTGCAAAGTGGCGTAGCGTTCGGAATGACAAATAATTGATATTCGATGTACTAAACAAGTTCGTCGCCGATACAACCGCCAAATATTTTTGAAATCACGATTTCCCCCGCTTCATTGAGCCTTTTTAAAATCCCGATGACTTTTTTCTGCGCTTCAATCACGTCGCTTTTTCTGACAGGGCCCATAAATTCCATGTCTTCCCTAAGCATTGCTGCCGCCCGCTGGCTCATGTTGCGGAAGATTTTGTCCTGAACGGCCGCGTCCGTTCCTTTGAGAGCCTTTGCCAAATCCTGCGCATCTACTTCGCGGAGCCATTTTTGAAGGCTTCTGTCGCCAAGGTCAACGAGAACATTCATATTCACAAGGTAATAGTCAACATTCATCGAAAGAAGCGGATTGGATTCAAAAAGATTTTTGTTCTCACTTTCAATCGCTGAAAGAAAATAAAGGTCATCGTTCTGAATAATTTCGTGGGCAGCCTTTTCGCCGTAAAAATCAGCATTTTTTAGGACAGTTCCAACCGCACTCATAACGTCGGGGTCGGAGTTCTTTTTTTTGCTAAAAGTATTTAATATGGAA
>JAFPKH010000014.1:0-2633 GCA_017424825.1 Treponema sp.
GAAACGATTCAGCATGACATGTTATTCGAGCGGAGGGTTTAATACCCCGCCCCTCTGGGGCGAAACAAGGGGTATTAAATCCGACTGCAATACCTTATGAGAACACCATACCCCGTTGCTCTGCGGCGGGGTTGGTGATTGTCAGAAAGACTTGTCGTTTTAAATTCCGTTGTAGTGCGTGTTGATTTTATCAAGGACATAGCTCTGGAATTCTTCGAGCTTGAACGTCTTCTGCGGAATCTGTGAACTGAACCTGAATCTGCATGTGACGGTTCCTTCTTCCTGCTCCTTTGCTCCGACAACCAAAATGTACGGTGTCTTGTGCTCCGAAGAAATCACCTTGATTTTTGCCTTCATGTTGTCATCGTCGACATAAGCCTTTGCACGGATGTCTGACTGCAAGAGCGTATCGGCAACTTTTTTTGCATAGTCGTTGAAATCCGGTGCGACAGGAACGACCGCAACCTGCTCAAAGTGAAGCCAAGTCGGGAAAGCTCCTGCATAGTTTTCAATCAGAATTCCCATGAAGCGTTCGAGCGAACCAAGGACAGCTCTGTGCAGCATGACCGGATGATGCTTCTGGTTGTCAGATCCGATGTATTCTGCATTAAGACGGTCAGCAGACGGAAGCTGATAGTCAAGCTGGATCGTTCCGCACTGCCACTGGCGGCCAAGGGCATCGATTAATGTGAACTCAAGCTTTGGTCCGTAGAAAGCACCTTCTCCCGGCTGGATTTCATATTCAAGTCCGGCTGCTTTGCAAGATGCGGCAAGTGCTGCTTCTGCATGATCCCAAGTTGCATCGTCACCGACATGGTCTTCAGGGCGTGTGCTGAGCTTTACCAAAAGATTCTTGTCGAATCCGAAATCTTTGTAGACATCCTTCAAAAGATGGCAGAACTTCGTGACTTCCTCTTCAATCTGCTCTTCGGTACAGAGAATGTGTCCATCGTCCTGAACGAAACCGCGGATTCTCATGATGCCGTGGATTGTTCCGCTCGGTTCGTTTCTAACGCAGTGGCCGAATTCTGCAAGGCGCATAGGAAGGTCTTTGTATGAACGGATTTTGCTCTTGAAAATTTCCAGCGCTCCCGGACAGTTCATCGGTTTGATTGCAAAAAGACGCTTTTCACTTTCAGTGATGAACATGTTCTGCTGATAGTGTCCCCAGTGGCCTGATCTTTCCCACAAAGTGCGCGGCATGATTGCAGGCGTGTTGACTTCCACATATCCGTCATGGAAAACTTTCTTTCTCATATAATCCTGGAGAGTGACGTACATTGACCAGCCGTTCGGATGCCAGAAAATCTGCCCCGGATCTTCGGGATCAAGGTGGAACAAATCCATCTGCACGCCGACTTTGCGGTGGTCACGTTTGTCAGCTTCTTCAAGCATCTTGAGGTAATCTTTGAGTTCATTAGGCTTGTTGAAGGCAACCGCATATACACGGCTGAGCATCGGGCGTTTTGAGTCCCCGCGCCAGTAAGCACCGGCCATCTTCATGAGCTTGAAGCTCTGCGCATTGATTTCCTTTGTATTTGCAACGTGCGGTCCGCGGCAAAGGTCTGTGAATGTGTCCTGAGTGTATGTGGTGATTTTTTCGCCGTCCGGCAAATCGTTGATCAGCTCAACCTTATACGGCTGATCCTTGAAAATTTCCAGAGCTTCAGATTTGCTGACTTCCTTGCTGACAAAATCAAAGTTGCCTGAAAGAATTCTGCGCATTTCTTTTTCAACTTCCGGAAAATCAGCTTCGGTCAGCTTGCGTGTTTCTGGAAATTCAAAATCATAGTAAAATCCGTTGTCAATAGCCGGTCCGATTGCAATTTTCGTTCCGGGAATCAGCTTGATTACGGCTTCGGCCATAACGTGTGCCAAACTGTGTCGTACAGTCTGCAATTTTTCATCAACTGCCATTTAAATCACCTTTTTTCGGTTTGAAGTTTATTTCCTTATAGAATACTATTTTTTTTTGCTTGTTTCAACCGTGAAATTATGGCAGCTGAAAACGTAGGCCTTAGAATTCTATTTCGCAGTCCGGCTCGACTTTTTTGCATGCTTTCAGGACTTTTTTCATCACTGATTTTTCATCCGTTCCGTCTGCAAATTCAACGGTCATTTTCTGTGTCATAAAATTGACGGAAGCATCTTTTACGCCTTCCGTTTTTTTTGTTGCCTCTTCCATAAGATTTGCACAATTTGCGCAGTCCACTTCGATTTTGTATGTGTTTTTCATTTGACGCTCCTTTTGAACAATTAAACACTTGTTTAATTGTTATATTGATACTATACTTTTACTTGAAATATTTTTCAACTTTTTTTTTAATAAAAGACTGCTTGGGCTAAAAGAATTTCTTTTTGGCATAAAATGGAGGAAGAAATGAATTTTCCGAGTTTACCGCATATCCACGGCAAAGGGCATGTGCATGATGATTTTGTTTCTAAAGAGATTGCAAAGGGAAAAAATTTTGAATCCGTGGGAGAATGTTTTTCATTGCTTTCCGATCCGAGCCGCTTAAAAATTTTTTGGCTTCTTTGTCATGTGGAAGACTGCGTGATCAACATTGCATACATGATCGATATGACGACACCTGCCGTTTCGCATCATCTTAAGCTTTTGAAATCCGGGGGAC
>JAFPKH010000124.1:0-9667 GCA_017424825.1 Treponema sp.
AAACATCGTGAACCAGTTTACGCTCCGTCGTCCGGGCAAGGCTCTTTTCGGAAAGACCGGCATAAGCGGCGCGGTGTTTTTCTGGTACGTCATTGCATTTGCGCTCCGCATCGCACTGTTCAAGCATAGCCCGATGATTTTTGACTGGGTAATCATGGGGCTTTCGCTGATCCTTACGGCATACGGTGAAATCTTTGAGCGCATCGTCGAGGGAAAGAGGCCGGTGCTTGAAAACGGATTCGGAACCGCGCTTATTTCCGGGCTTGTTGAAATCATCGAGGTAGTATCATCCTACCTTTCCAATACGGTCAGCTTCGTGCGTGTGGGTGCTTTTGCCCTTGCACATGCCGTACTCGGATTTTTGATTGAGAAGATGGTCGGTATGGCTCCGCTTGCCGGCGGAATCTTGATCAGCATACTGGGAAATGCAATAGTCATAGCCCTTGAGGGAATGATCGTCGCAATCCAGGTGGTGCGCTTGCAGTATTATGAATTTTTCAGCAAGTTCTTCCACGAAACAGGCAGGGATTTCAAGCCTTTCTGCTTTACGTACAAGGCTTTTGAAAAATAAAAAAAAAATTGTAAAACAATCATAGTGAGGTGTGTTATGAAAAACTCTTCCGGAAAAAAGATTTTGGCTCTGATGGCGGTCATGGCTTTTGCTGCTGTGACGGCGGTTTTCGCTCAGTCTGCTGATTCAGCCCAGGCTGCTTCGTCTGCTGCACAGGAAGTTACTGCTGAACAGGGCGGATCAGGTTCTGCGGTCAAGTATATCGCTGCTGCCGTTGCGGTCGGTCTTGCATGTATAGCATCAGGCCTTGCCGTAGGAAAAATCGGTGCCGCCGCCATGGGTGCTATGGCTGAGAATTCCGAGCTTTCCGGTAAGGCTCTCCCGTTCGTAGGTCTTGCGGAAGGTATTTGTCTGTGGGGCTTCCTTGTTGCCTTGTTCATAATCCTCATGTAGGAAAATACCGTGGAATATTATTTCATCGGTGAGCGGGAACTGCTTCTCGGCTTCAAGCTTGTGGGGGTTGACGGTACTGCCGTGAACAACCGGGGCGATGCTCTTGAGGCGTTCCTTTTGATGACGGGTCAGTCCTCAAAGGTTTCAGGCCCTTCATCCGGCGACAGACCCAAGATTCTCATACTTACGGAAGATGTCGCGGACATGCTGGACAAGGAAGTGCTTGACTGGCAGATCGGCGGCAAGGTTCCTCTCATAGTGGAGATTCCGGGGCTGCAGGGTCATCTTGCAGGAAGAAAAACATTGACTGACTCAATCCGGGAGGCTGTCGGAATCAGGGTGTGATTTCCGGCTGCATTCAGGTAAAATTGGAAGTTCGATTATGGAAGAATTACGTTCGACGGACGTTCTGGACAAAGAAATATTAAGCGACGCAAAAAAGAAAGCTGAAAAAATCCTGTCCAGGGCAGATGAGACTTGTTCGGCATTGCTTGAAGGCGTTGCTTCGAAAGTTGATGAAGCGCGTGCCAAGGCAGAATCCGGGTTCAAGTCCGATTTGGATTCGTTCACTAAAAATATCAATGCGTCGTTCCCTCTGGAAAGGGAGCGTTATCTCGTTTCATTCATCCATGATTCGGTGATAGGCGCGGTAAACTCGTATTTTGAAAGCGCCGGTGAAGAAAAGCAGCTTTTGGTCATAAAGAAACTGCTTGAGCGTTCGTCTTTTGCGCTCGGATCGTCTCCGGTCACAGTGAAGTCCGTAGGCATAGAAAAATCACGTGCCGAAGCTCTTTTGGCGGAAACAATAAAAAATCCCGTTGAATCAGTCGCAGCCGCGGATGAGTCAGCCATAGCCGATGAAGCGGTAAAGGGATTTGCATTCAGAAAAGGACTTCTTGTTTCTACGGTTGACGGAAAGGTTTCATGCCGCCTTACGCTTGATCAGAAAGTAAAGGAGATTTTGGACTCCAGCACACAGGAGCTTGCAGAGGCGTTGTTCTGCGGGAGGATTCCGGAATGATAAGCGGAAAGATTACTAGGATCAGCGGACCTATCGTGTATGCGGAAGGTCTTGACGGATGCGGCCTTTATGATGTGGTCGACGTCGGAAAGAACAAGCTCATAGGTGAAATCATCCGCCTTGACAAAGGAAACGCCACTATCGAAGTATACGAGGATGATTCGGGCATGCACATAGGCGAGGAAGTCGTAAGCAACGGTCGTCCTCTGTCATTGAAGCTCGGACCCGGACTTATCGGTACCATATATGACGGAATCCAGCGCCCGCTCAAAGAAATGTTCGAAAGCGGCGGGACTTTCCTTTTGCCTGGTCAGCGCACTGAGCCTCTCGATCCTGTGAAAAAGTGGGATTTCGAGCCTGCGGAGGGAATTTCCGAAGGATGTTCCTTAACCCCGGGCATGGTTCTGGGAACGGTGCAGGAAACAGGATCCATGATCCACAAAATAATGGTTCCCCCGACAATCAAGGGAAAGACTCTCAAAAGCTTCAGGGGAAAGGGATCCTACACCATTGACGAAGAGATTGCCGTTACTGATTCAGGCGAACCGATAGCAATGTCGCATTACTGGCCGCTTAGAAAACCAAGGCCTTTTTCAAAGAAGCTTGAAGTGTCCGAGCCTCTGGTGACCGGTCAGCGCGTAATAGACGTTTTTTTCCCTCTCAGCAAGGGCGGTACGGCTGCAATCCCCGGCGGATTCGGAACAGGAAAAACCATGACCCAGCATGCCATAGCAAAATGGTGTGATGCGGATCTCATCGTCTACATCGGATGCGGTGAGCGCGGAAACGAAATGACGGACGTACTCACTGAATTCCCTAAGCTAGTGGATCCAAGGACGAACCGTTCGCTCATGGAACGCACGATACTCATAGCCAACACATCCAACATGCCGGTAGCTGCACGTGAAGTTTCCCTTTATGCCGGAATAACGCTTGCCGAATACTACCGTGACATGGGAAAGCACGTGGCTATCATGGCAGATTCAACGTCACGCTGGGCCGAGGCTTTGAGGGAACTTTCAGGGCGTATGGAAGAAATGCCTGCCGAAGAAGGATTCCCTGCATATCTTCCTACTCGTCTTGCCGAATTCTACGAAAGGGCGGGAAGGGTCAACGCATTGTGCGGTCAGGAAGGATCGGTTTCCGTCATCGGTGCCGTATCTCCTCCGGGCGGTGATTTTTCGGAGCCTGTCACGCAGCATACAAAGCGTTTCATCCGCTGCTTCTGGGCATTGGACAGGGAACTTGCGAACGCCAGGCATTATCCTGCAATCGGATGGATAGACTCATATTCCGAATATGCGGAAGAAGTCAAAAACTGGTGGGACAAGCTTGATCCCAGCTGGTCTGAAATCCGCCTGCAGGCACTGGACATATTGAAAAAGGAACAGAGGCTTCAGCAGATCGTGCGTCTTATCGGAGCCGATGCACTGCCTGAAAGCGACCGCCTTATACTGACCGTTGCTGAAATGATAAAGAACGGATTCCTCCAGCAGAGCGCGTTCGATGACATCGACCAGTATTCGGTTCCTGAAAAGCAGGTTCAGATACTTATGCTCATAATGGAATTCTATGAAAAGGCCGGCGCAACGATAAAGGAAGGTTGTCCGCTGATTAAAATCAGTGAGCTTCCCGTCCGCGGTGAGATAGTGCGTGCGAAATCCGTCGTTCCTAATGAAAGGATAGATGACCTCAAGACCATACACAATCATATCGAGGATCAGATCGGTGAGCTTGAAAGGCTTTACAAATCAGCTTCAGTGCTGTGACGTGCGGAGGATATAAATGAAAGGAATCGAATATACAGGGCTTGAAAGCGTTGACGGTCCTATCGTCGTAGTCCAGCGCACGCCGGATTCGTTCTATGATGAAGTGGTCTACGTCCGCGACAAGAACGGTGAAAAGAAGACAGGCCGCATAATCGACATAAATGAGAAGACTGCGGTAGTGCAGATTTTCGGAAGCACCACGGGACTTGACCTGAACGGAACATCGGTTGAATTCCTTGACGTTCCCATGGAGCTGAAAGTCGGAAAGGGTCTTTTGGGACGCATTTTCAACGGACTGGGCGAACCTGCAGACGGATACCCTCCGATTGTCTCAAGCAAAAAGCTCAACGTGAACGGAAATCCGATAAACCCGTATGCGCGTGTCTATCCGAGGGATTTCATACAGACGGGCATTTCATCGATAGACGGCATGAACACCCTTATCCGTGGACAGAAGCTCCCTATTTTTTCAGGCAACGGTCTTCCGCACAACAGGCTTGCGGCACAGATCATACGCCAGGCAAAAATCCTCAGCTCCGACGAGGAATTCGTCATGGTTTTTGCAGGAATGGGAATCAAATATGACGTGGCTGAATTCTTCAAGCATACGTTCGAGCAGAGCGGCGTATTGAGCAAGGTAGTCATGTTCCAGTCGCTTGCCGATTCACCGTCCATCGAAAGAATCATCACTCCTAGGTGCGCCCTCACTGCAGCGGAATATCTTGCGTTCGAATGCAACATGCACGTGCTTGTCGTAATGACGGACATGACGAACTACTGCGAGGCTCTCCGTGAAATCTCCACGACGCGCGGTGAAGTTCCGGGACGCAAGGGATACCCTGGATACCTTTATTCAAACCTTGCCGAGCTTTATGAAAGGGCCGGTAAGATTGAGGGAAGCACAGGATCGATCACGCAGATTCCTATATTGACAATGCCGAACGACGACATAAGCCATCCTATACCTGACCTTACGGGATACATAACTGAAGGCCAGATAGTCCTTGACAGGGAAATGAGCCAGAAGGGAATGTATCCGCCTGTCTCAGCGCTCCCGTCATTGAGCCGCCTCATGAAAGACGGAATAGGAGAGGGCATGACGAGGGAAGACCACTCGGCCGTTTCAAGCCAGCTTTTCGCTTCGTATTCAAAGGTCAAGTCGATAAGGAACCTTGCCGCAATCATCGGTGAGGAAGAAGTCTCGGATTTGGACAAGCTCTACCTGAAATTCGGAAAGGCGCTTGAAGAGGAATTTTTTACCCAGGGTGAATATGAAGACCGCTCGATAGACGAAACGCTTGACCTTGGATGGAAAATCCTTTCCATTCTTCCGCGTGAAGAGCTTTACCGCATAAAGGACGAGTACATAGAAAAGTATCTTCCGGCGAACGGCTGATTTTCTGAGGACGGAACATGGCGAACAAACTGAACATTGCACCGACAAAATCCAATCTGCTTGCAATAAAGGAGCAGCTTGCGGTCAGTACGGAAGGATATGACCTCCTTGAGCAAAAGCGCGAGATTCTCGTCATGGAGCTTATGCGCCTTGTCGAAAAGGTAAAGCTTCTTGAGATGGACATTGACAAATGCCTTGAAAGGGCATATTCCGCACTCCGAAGGATGCTTATGTCGGTCGGCGGTGACAGGGTGGAAAGAATCGCCCATGCCGTGAACTACAAATTCGCCATAGATGAAAAGCCGGTCGTTCTCGGTGGAATGACGTTCGACACTCTTGAAGTCCAGCTTCCGAAACAGGAGCTTTTTTCTTCGTTTTTGGGAACGTCACCCGACAATGATGCCGTCATGAAAGATTTCTTTGAGCTTCTGGTACTTTTGACCGATATGGCAAGTATAAGGACAATAGTCTGGAGCCTTGCCAGGGAAGTCAAGAAAACCCAGCGGCGCGTAAACGCACTGGACAAGATGGTCATACCTCAGGACAAGGAGACCGTTGCATATATAGAAAGCGTCCTTGAGGAGCGTGAAAGGGAAAACGTGTTCGTGCTCAAATCCCTGAAACACAAGCATGAGGAGGAAAAATGATAAAGTCGCTTTTCAGAAAGATCGTCGTTGCTTATAACGGTTCCAAGCCGTCTCTCCATGCCGTCATGTACGGGGTTATGATGGCGAAAATCTACAAGTGCCATGTAAAGGCCGTGTATGTCGTTGACACCGATTCAATAAAGCGCCTCATGCTCAAAAAATTCCTTGTGAACGATGAAGGCCGCGATTTTACCTCGGAACTTGAAAACAGTGCGGAAAAAGATCTGGAATATGTTTCCAAGGTCGCAAAATCAAAGGGAGTGAACCTTGAGACCCAGGTGCGCCATGGTGCCGTCTGGTCAGAAGTCATAAAGGCTGCGGTGGAAGACAAGGCCGACCTGATCCTTCTGGGAGATTCAAAGAAAACGTCCGCATCAGTGCTTACACACGGTCATCTAGGAATCCAGGACAGCGAAATCATCGGTTCTTCAACCTGCTCGGTCATGGTCGTAAGGGAACCGAACGTAGAGCAATTGTTCAAGCTCTGCTAAGGAAACGCAGGATCTTTTACGGGAATGCCTTTCCCCGCCAAAAAAAAATTTTAAAATCTTGTTTTATCTGTTAGAAAAATATCCGTTTGGGTGTATACTGGAAGCGTATGAGAATTTTATTAGTTGAAGATGAAGTAAGACTTTCGCAGGCTCTCGTGGAGATTTTCCGTAAAAACCGTTATGGCGTGGATGCCGTGTATGACGGAAAGGAAGGACTCAAATATGCCAGGAGCGGAATTTATGATGTCGTGATCCTTGACATAATGCTTCCGGGAATGGACGGCGTTTCCATCCTCAGGACATTGCGCGAAGAGCAGAACAATGTTCCCGTCATGATACTGACCGCCAAGGATGATATCGAAGACAGGGTCAAGGGTCTTGACTGCGGTGCCGACGACTACGTTACGAAACCGTTCAGCACGGACGAGCTTCTTGCAAGGATAAGGGCACTTTCAAGGCGCAAGGGAGACATGAAATCTTCCACCGTGTCATACGGAGACCTGGTTCTGGACAAGGGAAGCTGCGAACTTCAGAAAGTCAACGGCGAATCAATAAAGCTCTCTCTGAAGGAATTCCAGATAATAGAGCTTTTGTTCGACAATCCGAAGCAGATCATCAAGAAGGAAGTCATCATCGAAAAAATCTGGGGCGGTGATTCAGATGCCGAGTACAACAACGTAGAAGTATACATCTCGTTCCTCAGAAAAAAAATCGAGCAGCTTAAGGTCTCGGTGCAGATTAGGACATCACGCGGAATCGGATATTCACTTGAAGAAAAGCCTGAATCCAAATGAAAAAGAAAGATGTCTTTTTTCATCTGAAGCTTAAGAATTCTTTTTCAATACTTTCTATCGTAGGGACCATACTCGCACTTTTCATCGTCGCGCTTGACGTCTTCATGTTCCATATGTCGAATTACCAGTCGCAGAACCTCATGGACGCAATAATCAAGGACGGCGGTGAATTTCGTCCTGATCCTGATTACATGAGCTTTGACCGGACGGGAACCTACAGCGACTATTTTTCTGCCGAGCTTGATGAAAAAGGAAACATACTGCGCGTAATCCATGACTTTACCCTTGAGCGCGATGACAATCTGATTCAGAACATCTACGCCTATTCCCGGAAAGAAAACAAGCCCCGCGGATTCTATCATGGAATATTGTACTTTTTCTATGAGTCTCCGTCTTTTCCTATGCTCGTCCTGATTGACAAAATAAGCGAATCAGCGAACAGAAAGAGGTTCGTCGTGTTTTCCATGCTGATTTTCCTCCTCAGCCTGGGCGCGCTTTTCGTATTGTCGTGGTACATATCGAAATTCGAGATCAATACTATTGAGGAAGCTTTTTCACGCCAGAAGCAGTTCGTTTCCGACGTTTCCCATGAGCTTAAGACCCCGATTGCCGTGATCGGCACCAACATTTCCGTTCTGGAGCAGCAGATTCCAAAAAACAAGTGGCTCAACTACATAAAGACCGAGAACGAGAGAATGAGCGTCATGGTCAGGGACATGCTGTATCTTGCGCGTGACGAAGCGGGTGCGCTTGACTATGACATGAAGCCGTTCGATCTTTCGGATATGGTCGGATGCGCAGTGCTTCCTTTTGAAAGCCTTGCGTTCGAGCAGAAAAAAAAGCTCTGCCTGAATCTTCCGTCTTTGCCGGTGACCGTGATAGGCGATGAAAACCGTCTCAAGCAGGCGGTGATCATATTGACCGACAACGCGATGAAAAATTCGGAAGAAAACGCGGTCATAAGGATTACGGCAGGAATTTCGGGACAGAAGGCTTTCGTAAAGGTGTATAATACGGGGCATGGCGTGGCTCCTGAAGAAAAAGAGAAAATCTTCAACCGCTTCTACCGCTCCGATGCATCGAGGACGAGGGACACCGGGGGATGCGGCCTTGGACTTTCGATTGCACAGGCAGTCGTCCAGAGACACGGCGGAAAAATAACGGTCGAAAGCGAGGTCGGAAAATACGCTGAATTTACGATAACCATTCCGGCTGCAACGCATGGTACGCTCCCCAGAAACCGCTCCGACATCTTGTCCTGATTTTTTAAATTTGGTAATATTTTTTTAAGAAGACATCGGATGATCCGAAACCGGATTGCCCGGCGTTACCCTAAAGAGGTCTGTCATGATAGAAAGAAACACAGGTTTTGCCAATTTGTCCGCAGGATATCTTTTCCCGGAGGTTGCCAAGCGCAGGCGTGAGTATCAGGAAAAGCACCCTGATGCCAAGATCATAAGCCTTGGTATTGGAAATACGACCGAGCCGCTTACACCGCACATAACCAGCGCCATGGTCACTTATGCAAGGGGGCTTGGAACCAAATCCGGCTATTCAGGATACGGCGATGAGCAGGGACTTTTTGCCCTCAGGGAAAGGATTGCGCAGGTCGTGTATCCGAACATGGGTTTCTCACCTGACGAGATTTTCATTTCAGACGGAGCCAAGTGCGACATTGCAAGGATTCAGACTCTTTTCGGAAAAAAGACACCGATTGCCGTCCAGGATCCTGTATATCCGGTTTACGTCGATGGAAGCGTGATCGTCGGGTCGGCCGGAAAAAGCGGAAAAAAAGGCTACAAAGGGGTGACCTACCTCCCGTGTACCGCCGAAAACAATTTTTTCCCGGATCTTTCTTCTGTAAAGCCTGATTCCCTCATCTATTTCTGTAGCCCGAACAATCCGACCGGAGCGGCTTGCAGCAAGGCACAGCTCAAAAAGCTCGTTGACTTTGCGAACCAGAACGGATGCATAATCATTTTCGACTCTGCATATTCAGCGTTCATAAGGAATGACAAGCTTCCGAAATCAATATATGAAATAAGGGGCGCAAAAAAATGTGCCATAGAGATAAATTCCTTCTCAAAGCTCGCAGGTTTCACCGGTGTGCGCCTGGGATGGAGCGTCGTTCCTTCGGCACTTAAATATGCGGACGGGACTTCGGTGCGCGATGACTGGAACCGCGTGATGACGACGTTGTTCAACGGTGCCAGCAACATTGCCCAGAGCGGAGGACTTGCAGCCCTTGATCCTGAAGGAATAAAGGAAACCACGGGGCTTGTTGACTATTACCTTGAAAACGCACGCCTCATGCAGGAAACCCTCAGGGGAGCGAATTTTGCGGAAGCCGGAGTAAAGGTCTATTATACAGGCGATTCCCCGTATCTCTGGGTGAATTTTCCCGGATGGAAGAGCTGGGACATATTCGACAAGATTCTCAATGACTGCCGCGTCGTGACTACGCCTGGATCTGGTTTCGGACCCTCAGGGGAAAGCTACCTCCGCTTCAGCTGTTTCGGACACAGGGATGACGTGAGGGAAGCTTGCAAAAGGCTTTCGACCCTCAATCTGATGGACTGAAAGAC
>JAFPKH010000125.1:0-8954 GCA_017424825.1 Treponema sp.
CTCCTGTTCCGGCATTTCTTCGCCGAATTTGCTCTTGTACAGCTTTCTGATGGTGTCATTGCTTATGACAGCCTCTCCATGGAGATGTAATTCAGCTTTCGGTACGGTCTTTAATAAACTGTAAAAATCCTGTTTGTTCATAAAATACTTCCACTATTTCACATTATCGGCACAAAACCTATAATTCTTGACGCTTTACTCATTGAAAAAAAAGGCTTATTGAAGTATCATTAAATACAACACAACAAAAGGATGCCTGCTGCATGACGGCCGGGCTTCCGAAAGGATTTTCTTATGTCCAAAAGAGTTTATGCCGGTAACCTGAGTTACATCACGACGGAAGAGACGCTCCAGAGGGAGTTTTCAAAATTCGGGCCGCTTGTTTCAGTTTCGCTTATAATTGACCGCGACACGCAGCAGTCCAAGGGATTCGGATTCATCGAATTTGAAAATGATTCCGACGCTGATTCGGCAATTGCAGCCATGAGCGGAAAAGAATTGGACGGAAGGCGCATCAGGGTGAATTTTGCTGAGGAGAAGGTTGAAAGAAAGCCTAGGAACGCTGATTCAGAAAGGGGCGGCAGTTTCAGGTCAGGCGGTGAAAGAAGGGGAAGAAACCCAAGACGCGAGCCACGCCGTTTCAACAGGGACGAGTTTTAAAATCTTCCGGTTACGGCCGATATTTGAATCATGGACTTTCTTCCTGACCAATTTTTAGACTATATCAGGCCGGACGCTGACAGGGCGGACATAATACAGGGATTTCTGCATGATCACGGCATACAATCCCACAAGATCGTCATGGACGGGAAAAATCACATACTCGTTCAGTTTGACGGTCGCTTTTACAATTCCTCATTTAAAATCAAAACGGTCATCGCACACTATGACAGGGTTGAAGGAAGCCCCGGTGCAAACGACAATTCAGCCGCTGACTGGATGATCATGAACTGGGCTTTGGAACTGGCCGGGATGCGGACTTTCCACAACGTGCGTATTTTGTTCACCGACGGCGAGGAGCTTGGTTGGAATACCGGAGTGAGCGGTCAGGGTGCGTTCGGCATAGCGTCGGTTTTCAAGAGGCTTGGAATCACCGGGGATGATATTTTTGTTTTCGATGCATGCGGGCGCGGTGACGTGGCGGTTTTGTCAAAGACTGTCCTTCCTCCCAAGGCACCCAGAAAATTTGCGCTTTCTTTTTCGGATCTTTTCGGACGTGCACAGGATCTTTTGAGAAGGTCATGTCCGGGCAGATGGATGACACTTCCGGTTCCGTACAGCGACAACGCTTCTTTCCTTGCATGCGGAATTCCTGCCGTGGCTCTGACCATGCTGCCTTCCGATGAAGCTTCTTTGTATGCAAAAGAGCTTATGAACGACGGAAATCTTGAGCCTGCCGTTATGAACAGGGAATCCACGAAAGCCGAACGCATGAAGAATCCTGGTGCGGACGCTTACTACAAGTCCAAGATGCCGCTCACATGGAGGCTTTTCCATTCAGAAAACGACAATGCCGGATCCCTTACTCCTGAAAGCTTCAGGATCATGTCGAACATACTCCATAATCTTGCGCAGATGAGGACTCCTTTTTTTTGATGATTCGTATATGTAAATTATTGTAACGCGCGTCTAATTCTGCTAAACTGTGCATACTATGATAGTAATGAAATTCGGCGGTAGTTCAGTTGCCAATGCAGAACGCATCCGTCATGTCGCGACAATAATCCAGGCTTATAAAGAAAGCCGACCTGTTGTGGTTCTCAGTGCCATGGGCGATACCACTGACCATCTGCTTGAAGCCGCTGATATTGCGGTAAAGGGAACCGTTGATATCTCGAAAGTTGAAAAGCTCCATAAAGATACGGCCGTTGCCCTGAATATCGAAGTTCCTTCAATCGACGGGCTTTTGACGGAGCTTAAGACCCTTCTCACCGGAATCTCCATGCTTAAGGAGCTTACGAAGCGCACCAGGGATTATCTTGTGTCTTTCGGAGAACGCATGTCCGTCAGGATGATGGCAGCATATCTTGAGCAGCAGGGAACGGAAGCAAAATTCTACGATGCATGGGACGTCGGAATGGTGAGCGATTCCCACTACATGGCAGCCGAGCTTTTGGATGAAGTCTGGGAAAACATTCCGGCAAAGCTCAACGGATATAAAATCGGAAAAGAAAACGCAATACCGATAGTCACTGGATTCATTGCAAAGGACAGAAACGGTACCATAACCACTTTGGGACGCGGCGGTTCAGATTTGAGCGCAACCATGATAGGTGCCGCAATGGGAGCCGAAGAAATACAGACATGGAAGGACGTAGACGGAATCATGACCACGGATCCGCGTGTTGTTGCCGATGCACGCCCGGTTCCGGAAGTCACTTATGAGGAAGCGCAGGAGCTTGCAATGTTCGGAGCGCAGGTGCTTCATCCTAGAAGCATGACCCCATGCCGCAAGACAGGCACTCCGGTACGCGTCAAGAATTCATACAACATAAAAAGCCCGGGAACCATCATCGTTGAAAAGCATACGGCCGCACGTCCGATGGTCACTGCGATAACGAGCATCAAAAACGTCACCCTCATCGACATTCAGTCAAGCCGCATGCTCGGAGCCTCTGGATTCCTTGCGCACATATTCAACCAGTTCCTGAAATGGGAAGTCAGCATAGACGTGATCGCGACTTCTGAAGTTTCCGTGAGCCTCACCGTAAACACGAAAAAAGATTTGAGCGGCCTCATGGAAGATTTGAGGAGGGTTGCGGAAGTCCATGCAAACGACGGAAAGGCCATAGTAACGATAATCTGCGACGTAACAAGATCCAGCTCCATACTTGCATCTGCTTTTGCGGCACTTGCATCTGAGGGTATAAACGCCCAGATGATCAGCCAGGGAGCAAGCAAGGTCAACATCAGCATGCTCGTTGAAAACAGCGACGTTGATTCAGCCGTTCAGATTCTCCACAAAGCATTGTTCAAAGAGGTGTAAAAATGAAAATAGCATTGGTCGGATACGGAAAGATGGGGCACATGATCGAGCAGTCCGCGCTGAATTTCGGTCATGAGGTAACTGCTACCATAGATTCTTTTGCCCCTGATTCAAGCGTCAAGATAAATGCCGGTGACGGAGACGCTCTTGCACGTGCCGTAAAAGAAAGCGGTGCCGAGGGAATCATCGAGTTTACGTCCCCTGCATCGGTTGTAGGAAACATAAAGGCCCTTCTTCCGCTCAAGCTTCCGCTCGTGGTAGGATCAACCGGCTGGAACGACAAGATGGATGAGATCAGGGAATTTGCTTCTTCATGCGGAGGAACGGTCATGCACAGCGCGAATTTTTCGATCGGCGTGAACATGTTCTACAAGATTGTCGAGGAAGCCGCAAAGCTTGTGAATGCCTTCGATGAATATGATGCCGCGGTCTGGGAAATGCACCACAATCAGAAAGCCGACAGTCCGTCAGGAACAGCGATCGACGTGGCGCGCCGCCTTATGTCAGGAATGAAGCGCAAGACCGAGATAGTCACCGATGCTTTCAAGACAAGGCCGGAAAAAAATCAGCTGCACGTTTCGTCAACAAGATGCGGAACCGTTCCTGGAACACATACCGTATACTTTGACAGCACCGCCGACACCATAGAGCTTACGCACACAGCAAGAAGCCGCCTTGGTTTTGCAAACGGAGCCGTCCATGCGCTTGAAAACCTAAAGTCCATGCTGGATTCAGGAAAGCTTGAAAAAGGAAAGCTCTACGGCATGAACGACGTTTTCCCGGGCATGTTCTGATCCGTACTGCATTTTAAGAAAGCTCTAAAAACTCCATTTTCCGGGGCTGCGGATATAATCAAAACGGCCCTTTCTACCGATAATCAAGGCATGAAAGGGTCTTTTTCATTTAAGAAAGCTTTTAAAAATTTTTTATTGACCGCTCTCCTTCTTGCGCCATGCACCGCCGTCTCAGCCGTTGAATACAAGGTTGAAAAAGGCGACACCCTCTACGGGATAAGCAAGCGCTACGGTGTTTCCGTCGATAAAATCTGCGATGCAAACGGAATGGAATTGAATTCCGTGCTGAAGATAGGGCAGGTTCTGGAAATCCCGTCAAAGGATTCTGAACCGGTCCAGAAAAGCAGCGTCAAAAAATACGAGACCTATAAAATCAAAAAAGGCGACACGCTCTACCGTCTTGCGCTCGATTATGACCTGAGCGTGAACCAGCTTTTGAACTACAATTCTCTCGATGCGTCCGTTGCCCTTCAGATCGGTCAGGAAATAAGGATTCCGCTGACTGAAAGCGAAAAAGATCTTGCGTCGCTCCCGAACCTCACTGAAAAGGATCCGAGAAATTACGGTGAAAAAAAAGGCGATCCATCGCTCCAGTGGCCGGTTAAAAACCCGGACGTAACCTACATGATCGGAAAGGTCGGCGGTGTCCAGCTTTCGGCAAAGAAAAATGAATCCGTGACTGCAATACACGGCGGCGCTGTTCTCTATGTCGGAAATTACCGGGGATACGGAAACGTGGTTATAATCGTTACGGATGACGGAATAAAATACATCTATGCAGGGCTTGATTCAATCCGCGTCAAAAAAGGAGATTTCGTTTCTTTCGGAGATTCAATCGGAAGCGCAGGAACGGACAGCATAAAGGGCACTTCGATGATTTCGCTCATCGTATATCAGAAGACGACACCTGTTGATCCTGCAAAGGCACCGCGCGGATAATATGGCTGAAATCTCCGTTGCAATTTATGCAGGCTCCTATGTTCCTTCCCTGATTGAAAAATCCGTCATGTCGGCTGTAGACCAGAGCCTGAAATCAATGGAAATAATCCTTGTGGATGATTGCCGCACGAATGCAGAAAGCAAGAGCCTCAAATCTACTTTCAAAAGATTGCTGAAATCATGTGAGCTTCCTTATGGAAAAAGCCTCAGGCTGTTGAGCATGGGACGCACTGCAGGAATAACCGATGCACTCAGATCTGCCGTTCAGGATTCATCCTCAAAATATTTTTCCGTGCTGATTATGGGGGACGTTTTTTATTCACGCACATCCCTTTCAGACCTTCTTGAGCTTTCCTCAAAAAATGCATCCGAAGATTCTGCCGAAATTGATGTCGTGCAGGGGAGCGTCATCGCAGACAAAAAAGACCCGGAGATTCTGAAAATAGATGAAAAAGCATACGACATAATAGAAAAAAACTTGCCGGGTGAATTCGAATTTGAAAATCCGGAAGATCTTATGAAAGAATATTTTCTCTCCGGTAAATATGCCGTGTGCATTCAGGGAAAGCTTTTCCTGCGGTCTACGCTTGAAGATTCACTTTCCAGGATGCCCATGTCCGAATGTTTCTGCGCGTTCGAATACATGTGGATGTATTTTTTGCTCCGAAAATCTCATGTCCTTGTTTCATCCACGAAAAAAGTCTGCGTAAGGTACATGGATTCAAGCCCTGATTCCGGCGATTTCAAGATAGACTCTCCGGGAAGATGGTCAAAAATATGCTCCGCGTCTTCTGCATTCACCGCAATCTTCTTCGATTTGGCTGACAATCCGACTGAGTCGGGCGAGCTTGGAGAATACTTCCGTTCCGTGATGAGCCGCTATGCCCTCAGCAACGTAAAGAGCATCGAACGCGTGGATCCCACCATAAGAACTGTAGCAGAAGCCATACTTCAGGAATCCTGGGGTGAGGAACTGATTGCAAAATGCAGGCTCTTCCTTTCCGGGGCGCAATATTGACATGTTTTTGTCATTTTTGTAAAATCATTGAAAATCGGTTATTTTTTTTCAAGGAGTTCCCAATGTCAGGACATAGTAAATGGGCAACCATAAAACATGCTAAAGGTATTGCTGATGCAAAGCGCGGCAAGCTGTTTACAAAATTCATCAAGGAAATTTCTATCGCTGCAAAGATGGGCGGTGGAGACCCGGATTCAAACCCAAGACTTCGTACAGCCATTCTTAAGGCTCGTGCTTCAAACATGCCTAAGGACAATATTGAGCGTGCTATCAAGAAGGGAACTGGTGAAGACGGTGCAGCTCAGTATGAAGAGCTTGTTTATGAAGGATACGCACCGGGCGGAGTTGCAGTTCTGGTTGAAGTTCTTACGGACAACAAGAACCGCGCAGCTTCAAACGTAAGGAACATTTTCGGAAAGAACGGAGGAAACCTCGGAACTTCAGGTTCTGTAAGCCGCATGTTCGACCGCAAGGGCGTCATTGAATATGATTCTGAAAAGGTCAACGAAGACGAGCTTACGGAAGTTGCAATCGAATCCGAAGCAGACGACGTAGTGAACGAAGACGGAGTGATCACGGTTACGACCGATCCTTCAAATTTCGACAAAGTGCTTGAAGCTCTCCAGAACAAGGAGTATGAATCATTGTCTGCAGCAGTCAGCATGGTTCCTCAGGCATACACAGCCGTTGATATGGATACAGCAAAGAAAGTCGCCAAGCTTTTGAACAAGCTCGAAGAAGATGATGACGTTCAGAACGTTTGGTCAACAGTCGAATATCCTGATGATTTCGACCCTGATGCTGAGTAATAGGACTGACCGGAAATTTCAGTTTTCGGACCGGTCTGACATTCATCCGCCTGTTTTTGACGCTTGAATGTCATCAAGGGGCGTCTGTAATTTTCCATAAATTGCAGGCGCTTTTTTTATGCAGTGAAACTATGGGTGAACGGGGCTTTGCAATGCAGAAAAAACGTCGTGTTTTGGGTATAGATCCCGGATTGGCGAATACTGGATTCGGAATCGTTGATTTTTACAACGGAACCATTCGCCTTGTGAGCTACGGAGTTATAGAAACTTCATGTGACGAAGACCATGGTGTAAGGCTCCTTGCCATCTACAACAGGCTGCTTGCGGTCATCGACGAATTCCGCCCTGATGAAGCCGAAATGGAAACGCTGTATTTTTCAAGGAACGCTTCGAGTGCGCTTGCAGTTGCAGAAGCAAAAGGCGTGATCACTCTCTGTCTTGCACAGCAGGGGATACCGCTTTTCATGTATACTCCGAACAAGATAAAATCAACCGTAACGGGAACTGCATCTGCTGACAAAGAAACCGTGGAGCAGTATGTAAAAATCCTCCTGAACATGAAGGTTGCGCCAAGCCCTGATCATGCTGCCGATGCGCTTGCGGGTGCCATAACCCATATCCACAGTACGGTCTGATTTTTATAGGAAGGTTTTATGTTCAACAGTCTGCAAGGAACGGTAACCGGAAAATTTCCTCAAAGATTATTTTTGCAAACCGGCGGCATTGAATGGGATATCTCCATACCTGATTCATCATTGGAAAAAATTCCACCGGCAGGAAGTGAGTGCAGGGTATATACATGGCTCCAGCATACGGATGCTCTCATGAACATATACGGATTTTCCAGCGAGAATGAGCGTGCGCTTTTTTTTGACCTTCTCAAAGTTGACGGCATAAGTCCGAAAGGTGCGCTAAAAATCATGAGCAATATTTCCTCTTCTGATCTGGCGCATGTCCTTGATTCAGGCGACCTTGAGAAGCTTCAGAAAGTTCCGGGCGTGGGAAAAAAGACGGCCGCCAAAATGCTTTTGCAGCTCAAAGGAAAACTCAGCCTTTCCGAATCTGGTTTGCCCTCTTCAAATTCACGTGCGGAGCTTCCGTATTCCGACGTAATAAAAGCATTGTCAGAAATGGGCTATGACAGAAAAAACTGCGAGTCTGCCGTTTGTGCCGTTTCGGAAAAAATGGATTCGGATCCTGATTTTGCATCGAAGACACAAAGTGAAAAAGAAGATGCTGTGTTCAGGGCAGCTCTTGTGGAGATGGCAAGATGAACAGGAGCGTGAACCATAAATCCCGGTATGACAGGCCGAAAAGTCCCGCTGATGATGAACTTGACGATATGAACATTGCAGCTCAGCTTGCAGAACAGGCTTCAAAAAACGTTGCAAAGGAAAGTGCCGGACGCACGAAAATAATCCTTGCATCCCAGGCGGTGGATTCGGCTTTCATACATTCAGGCGAAAAATCAGATGAAGACGTACAGGAAAACAAGCTCAGGCCTCTTTCTCTTAAAGAATTCCAGGGACAGAGCGCAATAAAGGAAAACCTGGGAATTTTCATAGATGCTGCACGCTCAAGGGGTGAAGCTCTTGACCATCTTTTTTTGATCGGCCCACCGGGTTTGGGAAAAACGACGCTTGCACAAATCACTGCGAACGAGCTTGGTGCAGATTTCAAAGTCACTTCCGCACCAGCCATGGATAAGCCCAAGGATTTGGCCGGCATACTTTCGACCATTACGCCGCGCACTGTTTTTTTCATAGACGAAATCCACAGGCTTAAACCGGCAATCGAAGAAATGCTTTATATAGCAATGGAAGATTTTTCACTGGACTGGGTCATAGGTCAGGGAGCCGCCGCCCGTACAGTAAGGATTCCCATACCTCATTTTACGCTTGTAGGTGCCACGACAAAAGCAGGGACAGTTTCTTCTCCGCTCATAAGCCGTTTCGGAATCATACAGAGGCTCCAGTTCTATACACAGGAAGAGCTTTCGCAGATCATACACCGTTCTGCAGCGATACTGGGAGTTACGGTTGAAAAAGAAGCCGGAATGCTCATGGCCTCATGTTCAAGGGGAACTCCGCGAGTGGCAAACAGGGTGCTCCGCCGCATGAGGGATTTTGCGCAGGTTGCAGGATCAGCTTCGATAACCGTCGATATAGTCAAGGACGGATTGGAGCGTCTTGGCATAGACAGCCTTGGACTTGAACATTATGACAGGGAAATCCTGCTTTCGATCATAAACAATTTCAAAGGCGGTCCGGTCGGTGCGGAAACGCTTGCAATATCAATCGGCGAATCAATCGATACGCTGGAAGATTATTATGAGCCGTATCTGATTCAGTGCGGACTTTTGCAGAGAACCGCACGCGGAAGGATCGTAACGGAAAAAGCATACAGAC
>JAFPKH010000126.1:0-4374 GCA_017424825.1 Treponema sp.
CGGAATACGGCCGGAATCCAAAAGGCTTCAATTCCAGATTCTGCGGATTCCAGGAACTTGTTTATATGCGGCTTGAATTATAGAAATGATTATGGCATAAGAGCATGAACCAGAATAAAATATCATCAGAATTATAAAAAGAATTTCCGTCCCAAAGATTTTGCAGGCGTATGATTTTGTCTTGCAGCAGAAAAAGTTTTAGAGGAATTAAATGTTTACAATAAAAGATTGTGATGATTATGAAACTGCAAAAGCTTTGATTCGTGAATATTCACAGATTCAGGGTGCAGAAGAGTGCTTTGTTTCTCTTGAAAAAGAACTTGCTGATCTTGAGCGATATTATAAAGGCGGAGCGGTCTTTATAGGTTATGATGATGATCTTCCAGTCGCAACTTTTGCAATCAAAAGAATTTAGGTACCTTTTGTTTTGAAAATTGCGTGAACTTGACAATTCGTAGATAGTGCAATATATTGCATAAATATGAAGGTTAAAAATGAAGATGTATTGTCAGCCATGCCGCCGCAATTCGGTCTGTTCGGGCTTTTGTTTGCCTTTATGAACAGGCTCCAGACTGTCGGCGATTCATTTTATGATGAGATTACATGCAAGCAGTTTTTTCTTCTGGCATGTCTCAATCTTTATCCTGATGAAGAGCCTACCGCAAATGAACTTGCAGAAACCATGGGGTGCACCCGCCAGAACGTCAAGCAGATTTTGGACAGTCTTTGCAAAAAAGAAATCCTTGTTTTAATTCAGGACAAAAACGACAAAAGGAAGCAGCGCATTCACCGTACAAAAAAATGCGAAAAGCTCGCTGCAAAATATTCTCAGAAAGAACAGGAGTTCATGAATCTTTTGTATGACGGAGTTTCGGAAAAAGAAATGCTCAGCGTTTTTAAAATCATTTCTAAGATGGAACAAAACATAAGGGAAAATCATATGCCTGACTTTTAGTGAACGGATACTTGCCATTATTAAAAGTATCGTTTAAAGTAATGAAATCTGGCAAAGACGCTTGTTTTAAAAAGAAATCCTTCGGGAAAGTCTTTTTAGGACAGGCGTTTTTTTATATTTATAAACATTGGAAAGAAAATGATAACCTGCAAAGACATTTTGAAACTTAATCTTGACGGCGTGGAACTGATAGCTGGAGAAAAAGGATTGGACAGGGTTGTATCTTGGACGTATCTCTGTCAGACGCGACCGTATGCCGATCACATGAGCCGGGGAAATTTCGCCCTCATTGTCGTTGATTTCGTCCGTTTTGATATGGAAGAACTTGTTGCTGCTGCCCATGAACTTTACGAGCTTGGAATAAGCGGACTCGGCGTTTCCGTAATGGAAGAAAGGGAAAAATTACCGTCGGAGCTGATTGAATGGGCTGATGAAATAAATCTTCCGCTTTTTTACGTACGGTGGGAAGGAGCAAGTTTTGTGGACATTGACCAGAGCATCGGAAAAATCCTTCTGGCTGATGAAATCAAAGTCAAAAAGACCGGCGACTATCTTTATAATCTGCTTTTCGGTTATGACATCAACCAGCGTTATGTTGAAAAAATTTCGGCGCAGTTCAACCTTGATTTTTCAAAACCTTACAGGGTGGGAATCATTGTCGTTGACAGGACTTACGGATTGAATCTTGAAACTGACGAGCATAATTACGAGTATTATGCAAACTGCCTGAACCGTGATGTGGAAAACATGGAATGCCATCCGCTCTTTATGAAATTCCTGAACAAATTCGTTCTGCTGTTTGAAGAAAAGCCGGATAAATCTGCGGAAAAAGAAATAGGAAAAGTCCTTCGGAAACTGGATGAGCTTCCCCGATTCAAGGGGCTGATAAGAAGCACGTGCATTCTCGGGCAGGTCTGTTCAAATCCTGCAGATCTTTCAAAAAGTTATCAGCAGGCAAAAAACCTCATACCAAAAAAAGATTATCTTCCGCATTCACGCAATAAAAAAGTAATCAGTGCGAGCGTGCTGGGGCTTTATAAGTTTATGTTCAACAGCGGAAATCAGTCTGAGATCCTTGATTATTGCACGGAAAAATTGAGTCCTCTTGAAGCACATGACCATGCAAACGGAACTGATCTTGTGGAAACATGCTGGGTTTATTATCTGAACGGATTTTCTGTTTCCGCTACGGCCGATGATTTGCTCATCCACAGAAATTCAATGCAGTACAGGCTGAACAAAATAGAAGAGCTTCTTGGTTTTTCTTTGGATGATTCAATTGAATTCCTGGATGTTTTGAACTGCATTTATGTAAAAAAAATGATGTTTGGTTAATTTGCACATTCTGATTGTGCAGAATAAACAATGAAATGATTTTTTTTATTTGATAGATTATAAACATCAAAAGCAAAGGTGCTTTGGGAATAAAAATCCCGAAGTGCCTTTTTTTTGTGAAAAATATTTTTAGCGAGGTGCGGAAATGAAAAAACTAAGAATTGCAAGAATGGCAGGGATGGCAGCTGCATTGACCATGGTATTGTCGGTAGCTTTCACGGCTTGTAACGGCAAAAAAAATGCATCTTCTAAGCCCGTCCTTAAAGTCGGAATGGAATGTGCCTATGCTCCGTTCAACTGGACCCAGAACTCAGACAAAACTCCGGATGGAACGTCAGCAGTCCCAATCTTCAATGAAAAATACTATGCGTATGGTTACGATGTTGCGGTAGCTAAAATGCTTGCAGATCATCTTGGAATGGATCTTGAGATTCACAAGAGCGAATGGTCTTCAATCGGAATCAGCATGGATGTAGGCGACTATGACTGTATCATTGCAGGTATGGGTAGAACGGCAGAACGCGAACTGGCTTATTCATTCACGACTCCGTACTACTACCGCGACAACTGCATCGTCGTAAAAGCAGACGGTCCTTATGCCGGCGTTAAGGGACTCAGTGACATGGCAGGTTCAGGAGCACGCGTTACGACTCAGCTTGGTACAGGATGGATTCCGCTTTTGGATCAGATTCCTGACGGCGTAAAGACAGGTAACTTTGAAACGACTTCCGAATGTTTCATGGCAGTTTCAAACGGTGTTGCTGATGTTGCAATCGTGGATCTTCCGACGGCTCAGAGTGCGCTGATGACGAACAAGGGTTTGAAAATCATCCAGCTTGACAAGGCTGACGGTTTTGTCGGAGACGGTCCGATGGTAAATGTCTGTATCGCCACACGCAAAAACGATACGGAGCTGCGTGACAAGCTTCAGAAGGCGATGGATGAGCTTGGCTGGAACGACAAGGCAAAAATGGATGCTTTGATGGAAAAATCAATTGCACAGCAGCCTGCTGCAAACTAAAACGCAATTGGCAGGAACTCACTTTTATAGTTTGCTCCTGCCTGTTTATGGAGAAACAAGATGGAATCAAGTCCTACAAATACATTCGGTTGGGTATTCTTTCTGGCTAAGAAATACTCGGATATGTTTATAGAAGGAACCTGGATTACACTTTATATTGCCGTAGTCGGCACGATTCTGGGATTTGTTCTTGGATTTTTAATTGGTGTTGTTCAGGATTCAAAAATCAGCCAGCATGACAATCCCGTAAAAAAAGTGCTCATGCGCTTTTTGAAAGGCTTATCAACAGTTTATGTTGAAATCTTCCGTGATACTCCAATGATCGTTCAGGCAATGATCATTTATTACGGATTGCGTCAGACAAGCATAGGCGCACACATGACCCCTGTATTCGCCGGTATTCTGGTCACTGTTTTGAACACCGGCGCATACATGGCAGAGACTGTCCGCGGCGGCATCGGTTCAATCGACAAAGGCCAGAGGGAAGGTGCATGGGCCATGGGAATGAGTCCGATAAAGACGATGCTTTATGTCGTTCTTCCTCAGGCTTTCAAAAACATCATTCCTGAAATGGCAAACACATTTCTTACGAACTTGAAGATGACTTCCGTTCTGAACGTCATTGCCGTAAAGGAACTGTTTATGGCGGCCAAGACCGTCGGTGGAAATTACTATAAATATTTTGAAGCGTATCTGGTTATTGCGGCCATATATTTTGTCTTGTGCTTTATCTTCAACAAGCTGTTCAACTTTATTGAAAAGAAGATGGCGGACAAGGCGGATTATGTTCTGGCAGTCGAGTATCTCAACGATGACGAGTAGCAGGAGACATAAATGGCAGAGAAAATAATTGAAATCAAGGATTTGAGCAAATCTTTCGGAAACCATGAAGTCCTTAGAAAAATAGACATAGACATTGAAAAGGGAGAAATCATCTGTATCCTTGGTTCATCAGGAAGCGGAAAATCAACTTTGCTCCGGTGCATCAACAAACTGGAAAGGCAGACGAGCGGAAAAATTTTGTTTCATGGAAAGGAAGTCCGTGATGTCCAGAAAGATGTAA
>JAFPKH010000127.1:0-3682 GCA_017424825.1 Treponema sp.
AAAATCCCGTTACCGTTGCGGTGAACTGCATCCCGCCAGATTACGGATATGATTTTGTTTTCAGCAGCAACATGAGGCGCTACGGCGACATACGTGATGAAAGCGGCGCAAAAAGAATCGTCACGTCGAACATGAAGGGGCTTGAAGGCTGGGACTATATGCTCAATTTCAATTCCTACGCTTTGTCCGAACCAGACCTCATCGACAATTCCGGGCTTATGTTCCTGAATTTCCTGAGCCAGGTGATGCCGTCCGAAGTCTATATCGCCGGTATGGACGGATATTCAACTGAGGGAAACTATTTCAAGCAGTCCGCGGATTACGACAGCAACACTTTCCACCGCCGGAACGAGCAGATTCAGATAAAGCTTTCCGAAATGGCAAAGACCATGAAAATCAGCATGATTACGGAGAGCATATACAAGCTGTAGCCGGAACGTTCATTTTGCGGCCTTGGACAAAATTTCAATCAGATCCTCGTATTTTTTGAGCACCGTTTTTTTGTGCGCGCCCTGTATGAAATCAAGCTCGCTTCTGAAAAGACGGTCTTTTGCTGAAACCGGCATGAAAAGAATCTTCGTCTGCGTGTAGTAATGCTCAATGCATCCTTTCGGAAGTATGTAGACCCTGGCTGCTTCTGCCGCCGCAAGTACAAGTGCGTAAAGGTTTTTTATGACGGGTATTTCAGACGCTGGTTTCGGAGGCAGATTTTTTTCAAGGAAGTCCTGAAGCATGATGATTCCCTGGAGCATAACCGTTTTGTATGTATCGACCGTCTGTGCGTTCTCATGTTTTTCTTCAAGAGCCTGAAGCTTCTGCAAAAAGATTTCAAGAATCTGTATGTCTTTTTTTTCGGCCTGTCTTTCCGCCTTTTTTTTGATTTCCTGAAGATTCATTTCCTTTATGGCATTCCCTGTGTCGATCACCTTGCGCTCAAGCTTGTATATCAGTTTTCCAAGGCTGATTTTCTGATCCTTTTCTTTTTGAGTGAAAATCGAATCGTAAAAATTCGCCTGCTTTTCTTTCTGTTTTTCAAGCCAGCTGCAGACCCTGTCATCTTCTCCGAACACATCGCGCAGTTTTCCGCTGAAAAGTGAGTCAAGGTCCGTGATGATCCTTCCGTTAGTTCCGAGAAGCGAGCATACCTTGCAGAAAACCCCAAGCTCATCTTTTCCGCCCACGTCGATTATGCCTGTGCCTGCCGTTGTGTATCCGTCGTCAACGAATGGCAGGAGATAAGTGAACATCTGCTGGTCAGTGTATCCTTCCACGAAAATCTGGTTGTCTGAAAAAAAGAACTGCTTGTGGTAGGTGTTGAACCGGGGCAGAAAACGCCTGAAAAGTCCGTCGTCATCGTAGGAAAGCTTTTCTATGCTGGTCGGGACTTTGTTTATGTGGCAGACTATTACGCCCGTCAAATCTTCCGGACTGCGCAAATCGATGAAAAACGGGGAGTGGGAAATCAGGAAGAACATTTTCCTTGATGAGGCGCTTATTTCCTTTCTGATTTCATTCATGAAAAAACTCTGGAACTGGGGGTGCAGGTGAAGCTCCGGTTCATCGAAGAAAATGCATTCACCAAGGCTCTTCGATGATTTTTTCTGGTAAAGGTTTATCAAAAGCAGGATTATTTCTTTCAGTCCGTGGCATTCCGCGTCCTCAAGCATGTATTCCACGTTCCATGCCTTGTTTTCGACTATCGGTATGGGGTTTCCGTTTATATCTTCTATAAATGTTATGGATTTTCCGAACATGTTCGAAAGCACGGTCTCAATTTTACCGCGTATCCTGGCGTTTGATTTCAGGACCTCCATTTGTTCCTGCCGGTTTTCCCTGTCTGATTTTATGAAGCGGACGGAATATCCCTTTTCTTCGAACTGCTTTGCCAGCCCTTGTGCGAGCAATGTTTTTCCCGAGCCGTTGGGACCCACGATCAGATTGATCCGTGACCAGTGAGATTTTTTGAAAACTGCCTTGCCCCAAAGAAATGGGATTTTTATCTTCGCCTCAAATTCCGTCATATTTGTTCCCTTTGTTTAATTTTAAGTTAATCCGATGAAAAAACAAGTCTTTTTTTTGAAAATACATTTCTGAAAATCATGCAAACCGTGCGCTAGGTTTTGGACTTTTATACCCTATACATTAAATGAAAAAGACTGTATACTTTACGGAAAGCGTTGGTGCGCTTTTGATTTGCCGAAACAGCCGGATCAGCGGCTAGTACATATACATAGGAATGGAAATGGAATTTAAAGAATTTACTTTGCAGGAGCAGCTTCAGCAGGGGATTGAGGCTGCCGGTTACGTAACCTGCACTCCGGTTCAGGAACAGGTCTTGCAGAATTCCCTTGAAGGACGTGACTTGTACGTTCAGTCACAGACAGGGACGGGAAAAACCGCCGCATATCTTGTTTCAGTTGTTCAGGAGCTTTTGAGCCGCGGTGAAGTTTCAGGCAAAAAGGCTTTGGTCATGGTGCCGACCAGGGAACTTGCGGTTCAGGTTCAGGAAGAAGCGGAAAAACTCTGCCGTTTCACGAAGCTCAAGTGCGCGAGCTTTTATGGCGGCGTAGGCTATGACAAGCAGATAAGCACCCTTAAATCGGGCGTTGACATAATAATCGGAACGCCGGGACGTGTCATTGATCTGAACCAGGGCGGACAGATGGATTTGAGCGCGGTTGCTTTCCTTGTTATTGATGAAGCTGACCGTATGTTCGACATGGGTTTCTATCCCGACCTCCGAACATTGATAAAGGTTCTTCCGGCTTCTGAAAAAAGGCAGACCATGCTTTTCAGCGCAACGCTCAACTCATACGTAAAGAACCTTGCATGGGAATATACACGGAATCCGGCTGAAATAACCATTGCGGCGGAAAACATCACGGTTGACGAAATTGACCAGCTGCTCCTGCATGTTTCAAGCGACAGCAAGATGAAGCTCCTTCTCGGAATCATCCAGCGCGACAAGCCCGAAAGCCTGATTATTTTCTGCAACACCAAGAGAAGCTGCGAAGTTATTGCCAAGCGCCTCAGGTACAACGGATTTGAAACGGAATTCATAATCGGTGACCTTCCGCAGAAAAAGCGTCTTGAAATAATGGACAAATTCAAGTCAGGAAAAGTCAAGTGCCTTGTAGCCACAGACGTTGCGGCCCGTGGAATCGACGTGAACGACCTTGCCATGGTCATAAACTATGACCTTCCTAATGAAGCCGAAAATTATGTCCACAGAATCGGCCGTACTGCCAGAGCCGGAAAATCTGGAAAGGCATACACATTCTGTTCGGAGCAGGACGTTTACAGCCTTCCTCCAATCGAACGCTATGTCGGAAAACAGATTCCGTCGCAGGTCGCAGAGGAAAGCATGATGGCCGAAGACAAGTCTGCCGGAGTCTATATCCGCACGGACAACTACCGCGAGGAATACAACGACAAAAGCGAATACGGAAGAAAAAAGCAGTCCGAATACGAAAGGCGAAATGGCGGGCATTCATCTTCCGGTCCAAGAAGATCTGGCAAGGGAAGGGGACGCTACTCTTCAAGGAACGAAAGCGCGGCCAAAGAATACAGGAGAGACCGCCGTGTGTTCAGCAAGGAAGAAGAAGAAGCGCTGGCAACCATGTCCACTGACGAGCGCATGAAGCTTTACCGCGAGAAGTTCGCTCCGAAATCAACAGGGCAG
>JAFPKH010000128.1:0-2638 GCA_017424825.1 Treponema sp.
ATTTTTATAGATGAATCGGGAGACTTTGGCGATTACAGTTTTCACTCCCCATATTACATCATAACGATGGTTTTTCATGATCAGACGGAGGATATTCAGAAGCAAATAAAGCATCTTGATATGGAACTTTCGTATCTGGGACTTAATAATCTTTGCATCCATACTGGACCAATTATTCGCAAAGAAGAAGTTTATAAAGAAATGGATGTTTTTGAGCGGCGACGGATTTTCAACAAAATGATGGCGTTCATAAGGTCGATTGATATTCGGTACAAGTGTTTTTTTATCGAGAAAAAGCATATTGGGGATGTTGTTGAAGCGACTGGAAAGCTTTCAAAACAAATCTCGCGATTTATTCGAGATCATTATGATGATTTTCTGAGTTTTGACGATGTAAAACTTTACTATGATAACGGTCAAGTGGAAGTGAGCAAACTTTTGGCTTCGGTTTTTAATGCACTCCTTCAAAATCCTGTTTTTAGAAAAGTTCTTCCTTCTGATTATAAACTTTTTCAAGTGGCAGATTTTATTTGTACAATGGAACTTGTAAAACTCAAGCTGGAAAATAATCAGTTTTCAAAATCAGAAATGAACTTTTTTGGAAATATTCGTGATTTAAAACAGAACTATTTAAAACACTTGAACAAGAAAGAATGGAAATAATTTTTTTGCATCGTTCCCGCCTTGTGCGTAAGTCCGAGCGAGCTGCCGTAACTGTCACCCACTTACAAAACATGCGCAAAGTGATATAATTGAAAAAAATCTGGAAGGAGCTTGGCATGAAAAAAAGATTTGTGTGCTTGAAAAACTTGGTACGGGGGGGGGGTATTATTTTCACTGCTTCTGATTACATCCTGCGAAAACTTTTTTAACGGCGCGGACCTTAGAAAACAGATTGAGGACCAGGTCGCGCTCTCGAACGCCCCATATTTCCAGATTCTTCTTGATGGTTCCAGAGGAAAATTTTCACCGCCAAAGGGACAGCACCAGCTGAAGGTGACACAGAGCATGGATATCTCATTTGAGAGCGACCTTGACTTCCAGTTTATCCGCTGGGAGGTTTTCAACACAAAAACAGGCGGGACCATAGACTCCACCGAATACATCGAGATTTCCGACCCATACAGCGACAAGGCATCCATAAAACTTTTGAAGGAACCGACCCAGGATGTGCCGCTTGGTATCAGGAGCGTGGTTATGGAGCGTCCGCAGATTATCTCGTACACGCCAATCACGACGGGAATGCTTAAGGACACTACAATCCAGGTTTTGTTCAACCGCGACATGGATCCGTCTTCCATCTATTATACCGACACCGAGATTTCTTCTCTGGAGGATGAAGGTGTTAGAACCTTTCTGCCAACTAATGGCGCAAAAAAATACGGACACATCAAGGAGGACGGCAAAACCTATTTCAAGAACATATCAATCACAAATAAAAAGACAGGTCAGAACATCAACGACTGCTTCGAGGGTCCGTTCTTTGATGACGCAAGCACACTTTCAATCGTGGCCAGCAAAAACGGAGGGCATGTCATTGACGACTACACGCAGGTTCTTGTCCGGCTGGAGAAGGGATTTTTCTACACGGTGCAGGGAAAGCCTGTCGAGATGGCGGGAAGCAAAATGTGGATGTACCAGGTCAACAGTGAGACCGACACACAGCCTCTTGTGGTTTCAAAATCCGGTGACAATGATTTGTTCTCTGCAAAAATCGACGGCACGGTGCAGCTTTCAAAAGAGGCATCCCACACAATCGGCAAAGGCGGAACTGGATTTGACACTTTGAAATTTTTGAAAAACGGAAAGCTAAATCTCGACATCCGTGTGCAGGATCAGATTGGTGGATCGGGACCAAACTCTTTCTTCATGCTAAATATAAAGAAAATCTACGGAGAAAACTATGCGGAACTGGAGGCTGCTGATCAGACTGGGTATAACCTGAAAATTGATTTCCAGAATGTCACATCGGAGGAAGGAACTTTCAAGGGGACCATAGATTTTGCGGAGGAGAAACTGAGCCTTGGCGATGGAGTATATGAAATGAATTTCGACTTCAAGGACAGAAGCAACAATTCCATGACATACCCGAGTGGCGGAAATTTTTATTTCGCCGTGGACACAAAGGTTCCCGAAATCAGCATACCGACAGTAAGCAGTTTGAACAGCACCACATATACGCTCGCTTGGTCCGACTATATTGATTTGAAAAATACGGAAATCATTTACGGTGAGACAGGCTCCACGATGACAAGCTCGGGACCGATAACGAAGGGAACTTTTACTGGAAATATAGGGAACATTGCGTCGGATAAGACTTACGATGTAAAACTAAAGTTTACCGATTACGCGGGAAATGAAATTGAAAAAACTGTTCCTCCATTTATGACTGGGCTGGAAGTGACGGGAGTGCCAAGTAGTGACGCCCTGCTCAAAAGTGATAGGGCGAGCAGTTATGGTCTTACAGTGACAGCGACGTATTATGACGGAAGCTCAAAGACTGTAAGTGATTCTGCTGTCGTTGCTTCTTCTACACGAGGTCTTACGGCAGGAAATGTCCTCTTCTCGTTTGAGGAGGGAAACATATCAAAGATTTGCACCTTAAGCGGCTCTTATTATATTGCTGCAAGTGACGCTC
>JAFPKH010000129.1:0-9361 GCA_017424825.1 Treponema sp.
GAATTGCCGGGAACCGCTGATTAATGCTTCCCGTATTAATCAGCGGTTCCTTAGGATCATGCGAAAAAATGTAACGGTACGGAATCTGGTTTGTTGGTCTTTATGAAAGTCAGCATATGCATGGTGATGTGGTTCCCGGACTTTCCAAAAGGCAAGCAATGAGGTATAATCATAGGCATGAAGATTAGGAATCTTGTTAAGTTTTCGGTTTGCTTTCTCTGCTGTCAGCAGCTGTTCGTCTCCTGTTCTCCCAAGGACGGGAATGGCGGTTCTGCCGTTGGTGTCGTGCAGGCATCAACCCGTGCGACCGGATCCACGAATTCGAACGAAAGATTCAACCTTTCACCATATCCTACCGGAAAGAAAAATGCCGGGAAATCCGGTGAAGATAAGCCCGAATCTAATGAAACAGCTGAGGAAGAAAAAAAGGACCCTCCTGTATATCCGATAAGCGGTTTTGTGACTGCCGAAAGGAATGCCGCTTCAGCCTCACCTGCCGATCCTTCCGTTCCAGGTACCCCTGCAGTTGTGAATCCACCGCTTGTTTCCGGGGCGCAGGACGGCGTGCTGTCTTCTCCGCCTGAAATCCAGTCAAAGCCGGAGCCTGTACCAGAGACTGTTCCTGAAGAAGCTGCGGAAGAAAAGAAAGAGGAAATCAGCGAAGAGCCTGAAACCACTCCTCCCGAAGAAAAAACGCCGGAAGAGCCGGAGCCTGCAGTTGAGGCTGCCCTTAAGGATGAATACGTCCGTTCGCTGGGAGACGTTTCAAATACAAGCGTCACGAGAGAGGTTTTCGAGGAAGACAAGAAGGCCGTGCTCAGGATAATCGACGAGCTTTCATCCGTTATCCAGAGCAAGGACTACAAGGCTTGGAGGTCGTATCTTGATGACGACAGCATAAAGTACTGGTCAACCAAGAAGAACCTTCAGAAAGCGCAGAAAAGGCTGCCGATAAAGGGAATCTACCTTAACACGCTCGAAGATTACTTCAAGTATGTCTTCATACCGTCAAGGATCGGGCGCAACGTAGATGAAATCCGCTATGAGACGGAAAAACAGGTAAAGGCCGTGCATGTGAACGGCGAGAATGACACTGTATATTATTATTTTAAGAAATCAGCGAATGGGGCATGGAAATTGCACCTGCCTCCTATTTCAGATTGATTTTTTATCGATAATATAGTAAAATATCCCAAAGGAATTCTAGGAGGATTTAATGAAATTAACAAAATTGTTTGCCGTAGGGACACTTTTCCTTGCAGCGGCCGGTGCTGTTTTCGCACAGTCAAAAAGATCTGAGACTACGGTTGAGGATGAATACCTGACCAGCATAGAGGACGTGATTATCACGGAACTGGCTGCATCTCCTGAGTACGAAAACAAATTCCTTGCTCTCCAGTATCTTGAGAATGCCATGAATGAAGGCCGCACCAGTCCTGATATGGTTTCATCGCTCAGAAGCCTTGCCGGTGAAGGTGTCACCACGAAGGCACGCACGAACGGACGCCTGATGAACAACTATCCGGACATCCGCAAGAAGGCATGCGAGCTTTTGGGACAGGTCGGAACGGAAGATGCCAAGAACACTCTCGTGCAGATTATCGCTGACGATCAGGAGCCGATGGTCGTCGCAGCAGCAGTCCACTCTCTCGGTGACATCGGTTTGAATGAAAACGACGAGGTTGTCGGCGCAATCGAATTCATGCAGAGAAAGTATGCAGCGTTGAATCCTTCAAGCTCCCTTGCACTGGAGATTCTTTTTGCTTATGAGAAGCTTGCAGACACAGTTCAGGACCGCGGCCCGATGATTGAGTCAATCGCAGCGATCGCAGCGAACTACAGGTTTGCGACTACAGTCCGCACGAAGGCTTATGATCTGCTCAGGTCTTTGAAGGCTAGATAATTTGTCCGGGGGCTTTGGCTTCCGATCAGCCTGCTTTTTTAGGCGGGCATAAAAAAAGGACATCCGGGGCTTGTTCATTGTTTCCGGGTGTCCTTTTTGTTTTTTGGGAGATACGGAACTCGAATCCACAACCTTCGGCTCCGGAGGCCGACGCTCTATCCAATTGAGCTAATCTCCCGTATTGATGACCAGTCAGGCGGCTGGCTCATGAACAGGTCTAATCTATAGTTTTAATTGCAAATTGTCAACACAGAGGAAATCAGGTGGAACCAATAGTTTTGGCATCGTCATCGCCGCGCAGGAAGGAAATATTGCAGAGGATGGGCGTTCCTTTCATCGTTGTGCCGGCATCAATCGACGAAACGTACCCGGATAGCCTTGATAAAAAGCTTGTGCCGGGTTATATAGCGGAAAAAAAAGTCAGTGCGGTGCTTGAATCGCAGGATATGGAAAAATCACGCTTCATACTTGGTGCCGATACAGTCATCCTTTCAGGCGGAAAGATAATCGGAAAGCCGTCGTCACCGGATGAGGCAGCTTCGTTCATGCGCAGTTTTCAGGGATGCAGCCATGAAGTCATAACCGGCGTTTCACTTTATGATCCAAAAACGCACGGGATTGAGACTCGTTCAGCAGTGAGCCGGGTGACTTTTGCGCCTATGAGCGAAAACGAGATTGAATGGTATGTTTCCACGGGCGAATGGAAGGATGCCGCAGGAGGATACAAGATCCAGGGAAAGGCTTCTTTTTTCATTTCCAATATAGAAGGCAGCGAATCATGCATTATGGGCTTGCCTATTTTTGACGTTTATGATATGCTCAAAATGCATCATTTTTCATTTGCTGAATCATGATGCCGGACGTCCGGGTTCATTTGGAAACGGCGTTACGAAATCTTCCGGGCCTGCATAGTCAGGTCACGAGTAAAAGGTCAGGTTGGAAAACGTAATGTTTTCCCGTGAAGGAGTTAGACATGGCAGTAGTAACCATGAAAAGTCTTCTTGAGTCCGGCGTTCATTTCGGACATCAGGTAAAGCGTTGGGATCCGCGCATGAAGAAGTACATCTTCGCAGAGCGCAACGGTATTCACATCATCGATTTGCAGAAAACAATCACTGCAATCAAAGAAAGCTACGAGGAAATCCGCAAGGTAGCATCTTCCGGCAAGTCAGTTCTTTTCGTCGGAACAAAAAAGCAGGCTCAGCAGGCAATCCAGAAGGAAGCAGAGCGCTGCGGCATGTATTATGTAAACAACCGCTGGCTTGGCGGTACGCTCACCAATTTTGCAACAATCAAAAAATCTCTTCTCCGTCTCAAGAAAATCGAGAAGATGGAAGTTGACGGAACTTTCGCAAATCTCACGAAGAAAGAAGTTGCAGGACTTTTGAAGGAAAAGGAAAAGCTTCAGAAGAACTACGGCGGAATCAAGGAAATGAAGGATCTGCCGGGAGCAATCTTCGTAATCGATACGCACAAAGAGCAGATTGCAGTAAAGGAAGCCCGCCGCATGGGAATTCCTATCGTCGCAATCGTTGACACAAACTGCAACCCTGAGGGAATCGACTTCCCTATTCCTGGAAACGACGATGCAATCCGCGCAATCAGCCTTTTCACATCAATCATCGCAAATGCAGTGATCGAAGCTGACAACGAGCAGGGACTCAAGATTATCGAGACACTCGGTGATGAGGATGACGTTACAACTGATGCTTCAACAAAGAGCGAAGACGAGGAAATCGTCGATTACTCAAACTACACTCCTACTGAAGTGAAGGAAGAGGATGCCGAAGCAGACAAGAGGGACGAGCAGGATTTCATTGACGAAGACAAGGTCTACTCAAAGAGATAATCTTTCTGGCTTGTTTATGCAAAAAATCTTCCTTAAATAAGGAAATTCTTTGTTGTTTTGCCGGGTATGATTCGCCCAGCCCGGCGCTGTCGATTTTATTTTAGAATTTTGGAGAAAACAAATGGCTATTTCAGCTTCTCAGGTAAAAGAGCTGCGTGAGGCAACCGGCGCAGGAATGTTGGACTGTAAGAAAGCCCTTATGGAAACTGACGGAAATTTTGACGAGGCTGCAAAGCTCCTTAAGGAAAAGGGACTTGCTGCCGTAGCAAAGCGTTCTGAAAGGGCAACCAGCGAAGGTCACATTTTCATCAGGCAGAACGGCAATAAGATTGCTGCCGTCGGACTTGTTTGTGAAACTGACTTCGTTGCAAAGAACGAGAGCTTCCTTGCTGCCGGAGAAAAAATCCTGGACATCATTTTTGAAAAGGGATATACGAAGATTGAGCAGGAACTTACGGACGTGCTCCTTGATTTCGCTGCAAAGACTCACGAGAACATGTCAGTAAACAAGGTCGTGGTCGTTGACGTTCCTCAGGGGGCATCAGTCGGCTCATACGTTCACTCAGACTACAAGACCGCTGCCATCGTCGTAGTAAAGGGTTCTGAAGATGAGAAGGTCAAGGAATTCGCACGTGACTGCTGCATGCACCTCGTTGCCTACACTCCTTCTTACATCAAGCAGTCTGACGTTCCTCAGTCATACATCGATGAACAGAAGGAAATCTTCAAGACCCAGATGGACAATGATGAAAAGGTCGCCTCAAAGCCGGAGAACGTAAAGGAAGGCATCTTGAACGGAAAGATCAAGAAGCACCTTGCGGAAATCTGCTTCGTTGACCAGATGTTCGTCAAAGATGACAAGATGACCGTAGCCGCAAAGCTTGATGAAATCGGAAAGAATGCAGGCGCAAAGCTTGAATTCGGCGATATCCAGCTGATGGTTTTGGGAAAGTAAATCAGGCGGTCTCTAAGGACTTTTGTTTTTAGAGGCTTCCAAAGACTCCGGCGGCTTGTTTTTTATGCAGGTCGCCGTTGTTGATGACCTCACTGCACTGCGGGGAGGTTGTTTGTTTTTGACGAACATACCGTACAGGGATCCTTGGAAAAACTGATTTTTTAAGATGCCCTGCTTTTTGATTTTTAAGGAGGAAAATATGGCAGACAACGAAAGCCGCATGGAAAAGACGGTCAGCTCCCTGAAGGAAGAATACAAGGCAATCCGTACAGGACGCGCAAACGCTTCTATTTTTGACAAGGTAAGGGTCGATTATTACGGCACCCCTACACCGCTGAATCAGGTCGGAACCATCTCCGTGCCGGAAGCCAGGATGATTGTCATCACTCCTTTTGACAAGTCTTCCATTTCAGCCATAGAAAAGGCCATTCAGAAAGCCGAGCTGGGGCTGAATCCAAGCAATGACGGAAAGGTTATCCGCATCTCTATCCCTCCGCTGACGGCAGACCGCCGCAAAGACCTCGTAAAGCAGGCAAAGTCAACGGCAGAAAACTACCGCACTACGATCCGCAACATCCGCAGGGACGGAAACGATGAGCTCAAAAAACAGCAGAAGGCCGGCGAGCTTACCGAAGATCAGCTCAAGCAGGAGACTGACAAGCTCCAGAAGCTGACTGACAAGTATATAGATGAAATCAACAAGATTTACGAAGCAAAAGAAAAGGAAATAATGGACTGATGATGGATGCCGCCTTTAACGTTGATTTGAATGCACTCCCAGCCCATGTCGGAATCATAATGGACGGCAACGGGCGTTGGGCAACCCGGCGGAAGCTCCCAAGGACGAGCGGCCATAACGAGGGGTTGAAGCGTGCGAAGGACATTGCAAAGGCGGCTTCTGATTTGGGAATAAAATATCTGACCCTGTATGTTTTTTCCACTGAAAACTGGAAGAGAACCCAGCAGGAAGTCGGTTTTCTTATGGGGCTGATTCATTCGCACCTGAGGCAGGAACTGGCTTTCTACAAGGAAAATCAGATAAGGGTCAACATGATCGGTGATTTGTCAGGATTGCCAAGCGACGTTCAGCGTGATATCATTGAAGCACGGGAAGATACAAAATCGTTCTCCGGGACTACGGTCTGCCTTGCCATAAATTACGGCGGGCGTGACGAAATCCTCAGGGGCATAAAAAAGCTTTCCGCGCAGGGATTTTCCATGGATGAAATCACGGAGGAAAAGCTTTCGGACAGTTTTGACATTCCCGGTCTGCCGGATGTGGATCTGCTCATACGGACAGGGGGTGAACAGCGGCTCAGCAATTTTTTGCTCTGGAAAAGTGCATATGCCGAGCTTGTGTTTTCAAAAACCCTTTGGCCTGATTACGGAAAGGAAGAATTCCTTGCCGACATCCGGGAATTTCAGAGCAGAAATAGAAGATTTGGAGCTGCACCGGCATGAATAAAGTTATATCGCGATTGCTAATATTTTTTCTCGGCGTACCTTTGTGCTTGTTCCTGGCACTCTGGCCCGTATATAACCATCTGCCCATGCATATAATCATATGCATCGTTGCAACGATCGGTGCGGTGGAGCTTTATTCGATCTTCAAAGTGAACACGCCCCTTCTCCCCAAGCCTTTCGTCATCATCTGCACTGGGATGGTGCCTGTGTTTGCGGCTTTTTATGAGGTTTTTCCGAGCTTTACCGGATTCAAATTCGGCGTCGGAATCGAGCTGATCACTTATTTTTTCATATTCCTCGTAGTGATTTTCCTTTGCGTTGAAGTTTTTTCCGCCAAGGATTTCCAGAAATCGAACACAAGGGTGACTGCATCCGTATTCATCCTCCTTTACTGCGGTTATTTCCCGACTTTCATTTCAAAGCTTACGACAGCCAGGGTCGGACCAGTTGACGTTTCCGGACCCATAATATTGGTTTTCCTGCTCATGGTGTTCCTTTGCGACAGCTTCGCATGGTTCTTCGGTGTGCTTTTCGGAAAGAGCAACAGGGGCATAGTCAAGGCAAGCCCGAACAAGAGCATAGCGGGTTTTGCAGGCGGTTTCCTCGGTTCTGTTGCCGGAGGTCTTGCAGGTTACTTTGCGTTCAGAAGCTTGTTTGAAAGCGTTGGTTTCTCCGTCTGGAAGATGGTTGTGACCGGTGTGCTTATCGCCGCTGCAGGAATTATCGGTGACCTGATCGAATCCATTTTCAAGAGGTCAGCCGGGGTCAAGGACAGCGGAAAGATAGTCATAGGACGCGGAGGCATATTGGATTCCATTGATTCAATCCTCCTTTCTGCTCCGATCTACTATTTGTGCATGTCGGTTTTACTCGGGATCAGTTTGGCTTGATGAAAAAGATTTTTGTATTGGGATGCACAGGATCCATAGGTTCCCAGACGCTCGACATCGTAAGGAAAATGCCCGGCGAGTTCTGCGTCACAGGTCTCTCCGTCGGAAAAGACAGGCAGAAGCTTGACGAGCTGTGCAGAGAATTTTCTTGTCCAGGAACATGCTTTTCGGAAGACGGAAATGAAGGTCTTGAAAGACTCCTGAACGAAAGTCCGTGTGATGTCGCGGTGAACGGTGTTGCTGGTGCTGCAGGGCTTGAGTCGTCTGTTTCAGTGCTTGAAGCCGGTATAAACCTTGCGCTTGCAAACAAAGAAAGCGTCGTAATGGCATGGCCTGTCATAAAATCAATTGCCGGAAAGACCGGAGCTGAGATAATCCCGGTTGACAGCGAGCACAGCGCAATATTCAATCTCATAAATCAGATAGGAAGAAAAAACGTCTCCAAGGTTATCGTCACGGCAAGCGGCGGACCTTTCAGGACTTATACGAAGGAACAGCTTGAAAGCGTTAACGTGGACATGGCGTTGAACCATCCCACATGGAAGATGGGACCGAAGATCACCGTGGATTCTGCGACTCTTGCGAACAAAGGGCTTGAAGTCATAGAGGCATGCAGGCTTTTTGACGTCCGCCCGGAAAATGTTGATGTCCTTGTTCATCCTCAGAGCCTTGTGCACAGCATGGTCAGGACGAAAGACGGAATGATCTACGCACAGATAAGCGATCCCGACATGAGGCATCCGATTTATGGTGCGCTTACATGGCCTGAAAACAAGGAGGCTTTTCTCCCTCCGTTTGATCTTGCCGGTCATGAGATGACGTTCTATCCTCCGCGTAAGGATGATTTTCCGATGCTTTCCCTTGCCTATTCTTGCGCTGAAAAAAACGGCGGATATACGGTCGCGTACAATGCTGCGAATGAAGTTGCCGTGAGCGCTTTTTTTGACAGGAAGATAAAATTCACCGGTATACCTGCCCTTGTGGAATCCGTTCTGCAGGCTGATTGGAGCGGAACGCCATCCTCCATAGAAGAAATACGCGAAATTGATGCCCGTTCAAGGAAAGCGGCAGAAGTCAATTTGAAATCTTTCGGAGCAAAGCCATGACCGTAGTGACCGTAATCATTGGAATCATCGGGTTGAGCTTCCTCGTTTTTTTCCACGAACTGGGACATTTTGTGATTGCCCGTGCCATGGGAGTTACGGTCGAAGCTTTTTCAATCGGCATGGGTCCTGTCCTGTTTCATCACAAAAAGGGTGCCACAGACTATAGGATTTCACTTATCCCGGTCGGCGGCTACTGTTCGATGAAGGGCGAAAAAGAATACAGGAACGCGCTTGATGAAAATCTTCCGCAGATATACGGGGAGCCGGATTCTTTTTACGGAGTTCATCCGCTCAAAAGGCTTTTCATTGCTTTTGCGGGTCCGCTCTTCAACCTTCTCTTCGCATTCATTGCCTTTTTCATCATCGCGCTCTGCGGATACACATATTACAGCGACGGAACCACAGTGCAGATGGTGAACGACGTCCCTGAATATGCCGGCCTTCCTTCCCCTGCTTATGATTCAGGAATGAGAAGCGGTGACAGGATCATATCCATAGACGGAAAGATTATGGAAGATTTCAGCGACATACTTTCATATGTTTCTCTTGAAGGACCTGAGACTATCGTCGTAAAGGTTGAGAGAAACGGTGAAATCCTTGACATCCCCGTTAAAACTGTACTTGACAAAAGTACGGGTGCAAGGCGGATCGGTATAGTTTCCATGTTTTGAGACCAGGTACAGGGGATATGCCTTCGACCCGGAGTGGCTTATCGACTTCAATACAGGTGTGTTGAGGCACAGGTTCTTCACTTTGAAGAAGAAATATCTCAACGCTTCCAGCAACTATGTGCCCGAGGATGAGCAGGAGGAGATCGACATCATAGAAGGCGACATCCAGGATGAGGAGGCGGCCGCCAAGAAGGCGGAAGAGGAGAGAAAGGCCGCCGCTGCGGCACAGTACCACACGATCCGTCAGGGCGACACTCTCGGAGCCCTGGCCCGCAAGTATCACACCACCGTCAAGAAGCTCTGCCAGCTCAACGGGATCTCGGAGAGAACCGTTCTGAGGATCGGCAAACGTATTAGGGTAAAATAGCCCTTGTGATTAAAATTGTTAGTAAGTTTTTCCCAAATTACTTTTATTTTATAAGGGAAAGGCTTATTTTAGCGAACAATTTATAATTGATCACTCTAACCATGGAATTAAAGAACGCTGTGGCCGGCACTCTCGAGTCCGGGGACATCATGATCC